>JANYHL010000143.1 GCA_025359085.1 Gammaproteobacteria bacterium | reverse complement strand
CTCGCCCGTCGCCGAGCTGGTGGACGGCCTGACCAAACTCGACAAACTGCATTTCAGTACGCGCGAAGAAAACCAGGCCGAGTCGTTTCGCAAGATGCTGCTGGCCATGGCGCGCGATGTGCGCGTCATCCTGATCAAGCTGGCCGACCGAACCCACAACATGCGCACCCTGTCGGACGCGCCACGCGACAAATGGGCACGCATCGCCTCCGAAACACTCGACATCTACGCCCCCATCGCGCACCGGCTGGGTCTGAACCAGACCTACCGTGAGTTGCAGAACCTGGCGTTTCGCTATTTGCGCCCCTGGCGTTACGCCATTTTGGCCAAGGCGGTCAACAAG
This sequence comes from Gammaproteobacteria bacterium, assembly GCA_025359085.1. GTDB lineage: Bacteria > Pseudomonadota > Gammaproteobacteria > Burkholderiales > Burkholderiaceae_C > Rhodoferax. The sequence goes on along the minus strand of JANYHL010000143.1, from coordinate 29,462 downwards.
GCGCGCGGTCGTCGGCGCGATCTGATTCAAAAAGTACAACAAGAGGTGGACACCGCTTTTACCAACAGTGGCATGGATGTGCGCATTGCCGGTCGTGAGAAAACCTTGTACTCCATCTACAAGAAGATGGAGGAGAAGCACCTCAGTTTCGCCCAGGTCACGGACATCTACGGCTTTCGAATTCTGGTGCCCAGCGTGACTGACTGCTATACCGCGCTGGGCACCCTGCACCAGCTCTACAAGCCGGTACCCGGCAAATTCAAGGACCACATTGCCATCGGCAAGCTCAATGGTTACCAATCGCTGCACACCACCTTGGTCGGCCCGTCCGGGGTCAATGTGGAGTTTCAGCTGCGCACCGAGGCCATGCACCTGGTGGCCGAGTCGGGGGTTGCCGCGCACTGGTTGTACAAGGTCAATACCCCGCAAGGCAACGGCGACTGGCTGGGCTCCAAATGGCTCCAGTCGCTGCTTGACATCGAAGATGAAACGCGCGATGCCGCAGAATTTTGGGACCACGTCAAGGTTGACCTGTTTCCGGACGCGGTCTATGTTTTCACCCCCAAGAGCCAGATCATGGCGCTGCCCAAAGGGGCGACGGTAGTCGACTTTGCCTACGCGATTCACAGCAATGTCGGCGACCGCACACTGGCAGCACGGATCAATGGAGAACAAGTGCCCTTGCGCACTGAGATCAAAAATGGTGACGTAATTGAAATTGTGACGGCACCGGGCGCCGCCCCCAATCCCGCCTGGCTGGGGTTTGTGCGCACGGCGCGCGCGCGATCAAAAATTCGGCAGCACCTCAAAACGCTAGCCCAAACCGAGTCTGAAGACCTCGGCGAAAAGATGCTGGCGCAGGCGCTGCGCGCCGAAGGCATTGAAAAATTGCCAGACGATACCGGCAGTAATCGCTTGTTATGGGAAAAGTTGCTGCGTTTTAGCGGCAATAAGAGCATGTCCGAGCTATTTCTGGACCTCGGCTTGGGCAAGCGCATTGCCGGTATCGTGGCCAAACGTTTGTTGACCTTGCTGACCGACCGGGGCGAAAAGCCAGACGCCTTGTTGCTCACGCGCGAGCTCTACACCACGAACGAAGCGGTCGCGCAAGGCGGCGTCGTGCTCGATGGCAGCGAAAACGCTTCCATTCGCTTCGCACCCTGTTGCGGACCGGTGCCAGGTGACGCCATCGTCGGCTACCTGGGACGCGGCGAGGGCTTGCTGGTGCACGCGACAGACTGTGCCGTGGCCCAGAAGCTCAAGCTCAAGGACAGTGAACGCTTTGTTGACGTGCAGTGGTCGGACGACCCGGTTCGCCCCTTTGAAACCGAGGTCCGGGTGACCGTCATCAATGGCCGCGGCGTGTTGGCCCGGGTTGCCGCCGCCCTCGCCGCTGCCGAGGCTGACATCATCCACATTGACATGGACGATGAAGCCGCGCAGGACGCCACTGATTTGCGCTTTGTGATTGCCGTGCGCGACAGCAAACAGCTCGAAGTTGCCTTGGGCAATCTCCGAAGAACGCACGCCGTGCTGAAGGCGCACCGGGCCAAGGTCACCCCCTAGGTCGTTTAGAGCAGCTCAGGCGCCGGATAATCGACGCCCACCACCTCAATCTCGACCCGCCCGAGTGGCGTCAGCAACTGCAACTCATCGCCCACCCGAGCCTGCAGCAGGGTGCGGGCAATGGGTGACACCCAGCTGACCTGGCCCTGGGCACTGTCGGCCTCATCGATGCCCAAAATAGTAACACTGCGTGGCGTGCCTCCGGCCTCCAAATAGCTCACATGCGCACCAAAGAAAATCTGCTCGCTGCCGTGGTGCACGGCGGGGTCGGTGACTTGCGCGATTTCAAGACGCTGAGTCAAAAACCGGATCCGACGGTCAATCTCGCGCAAGCGTTTCTTGCCATAGATGTAGTCGCCGTTTTCAGAGCGGTCGCCATTGCTGGCGGCCCAATAAACTGCCTCCACCACCTGGGGCCGCTGGTTATCGATCAAGTCCAGCAACTCGCCGCGCAGGCGGGCATAACCGCCTGGTGTGATGTAATTTTTGCCCCCTGCAGGCAGTGAAAGTGACGCCGAGGGTGCCTCGTCCTCGTCGGCGTCATCGGCTTCTTTGGTGAAAGCTTTGTTCATGGCGCCACCACCGATGGGTACAGCCAGGAGTTCAGGTCGGCAGCAAGCTCAGGCAAAGTTGGCTTGCGCAAAACCCCAGTTCACCAGCTTGTCAAAGAAGACTTCAACGTATTTTTGGCGCAGGTTGCGGTAGTCGATGTAATAGGCGTGCTCCCATACATCGACCGCCAGCAGCGCTTGGTCGGTGCTGGTCAACGGTGTGCCGGCCGCGCCCATGTTGACGATATCGACCGAACCATCGGCTTTTTTCACCAGCCAGGTCCAGCCGGAGCCGAAGTTGCCTACGGCCGACTTGACAAAAGCGTCCTTGAAGGCGGCGTAGCCACCCCATTTGGCGTTGATGGCGGCGGCCAGCGCGCCGGTGGGCTCACCGCCACCCTGGGGCTTCATGCCGTTCCAGAAAAAAGTGTGGTTCCAGACTTGCGCGGCGTTGTTGTAAATGCCGCCACTGGCTTTTCTGACGATCTCTTCGAGCGTCATGCTCTCAAATTCGGTGCCTTTTTGCAGGTTATTGAGGTTGACGACGTAGGCGTTGTGGTGCTTGCCGTAGTGGTACTCCAGCGTTTCCTGGGAGTAGGCGGGGGCCAGCGCGTCAATCGCGTACGGCAGGGCGGGCAGGGTATGTTCCATGATGTCCTCGTGAGTTTGTTGTTGGAGACTGGTAATTGTAGAAACTTTGCTCAAATTTTGGGGGTTACCGTCAAATCAACCGCGCCGTCGGCAAGGGTGGCGCGCAGCGCCTGACCCGGCCAGGTTTGCTGCACGCTGCTGATGCCGCCACCGTCTGGCGTGGTCAACCAGGCGTAGCCGCGCCGCAGCACCAGCCGCGGGTCGAGCAAGCCCAGCCGCAAGGCGGCGCGCTGCAAACGCTCGTCCTGGCGCTGCAGGCCGCGTTGCGCTGCCGGGGGCAAAGCCACTTGCAGCCGCTGCAAGGCTTGCTGCCTTTGCTGTACAAAATGGCGCGACGCCAGTTGTAACCGTTGCGCGCTGGCGCCCAGGCGCAGGTGTTGATGCCCGACCCAGACCGACGGGCGGCCCAGGCGCGACGCTGTCTGGTCCAGGCGCTGGCTTTGCTGATCCAGGCGCCGCAACACGCTATCCTGCAGGCGCCGCGCCGCCACATCGAGAGCGCCCCACCAGACCAGGCGCGGCTGCGCCACCAGCTCGGCGGCCGCGGTGGGCGTGGGCGCCCGCAGATCCGCCACAAAATCAGCAATGGTGAAGTCGGTTTCGTGGCCGACACCGCTAATGATGGGCACCGGGCTTTGGGCCAATGTGTGCGCCAGCTGCTCATCATTGAACGCCCATAAATCCTCCATCGAGCCGCCCCCGCGCACCAGCAAAATGACGTCGATGCAGGGTGCAGCGGGCTCGCCTTTCTTGTTTATCTTTTTAACAAAATCAGGCTCTAGCCCCCGTCCTGCTTGCGTTAACAGATATAAATTTGATAGTGCTTGAATCAGCTCGCCGGGCGCGTTGCTGCCTTGCACCGTGGCCGGTGCGATGACCACCGGAATGTGCGGTACGCGCCGCTGCAGGGTCGTCACCACATCGTGCAGCGCCGCCGCACCGAGCGACGTCACCACCCCAATACCCCGCGGTAAAGCGGGCAGTGGGCGTTTGCGCTCGGCAGCGAACAAACCCTGCGCCTCCAGCTTGGCTTTCAGTTGGAGAAACTGCTCAAACAGCGCGCCCGCCCCGGCCCGGCTCATGCTCTCCACAATCAATTGCAAGTCGCCACGCGGTTCGTACACCCCGAGGCGGCCGCGCACTTCGACCAGTTCGCCGTCGCGCGGCGAAAAATCCAGCAAGCTGCCCGCCCGGCGAAACATGGCACAGCGAATTTGCGCGCTTTCGTCCTTGAGGGAAAAATAACAATGCCCGCTCGACGCGCGCGAGAAGCTAGAGAGCTCGCCGCGCACCACGACCGGGTTGAAGCGGGCCTCCAGCGCAGCAGCAACGGCGCGGCAGAGTGCGCCAATTTGCCAGACGCGGGGCGTCACCACGGAGGATTGGGCTTCAAACATGTTGCAAACGACGGCGGATGCCAAGGCGTAACCGAGGAATGATCCACAGCGTCCGACATGGCTCGTCGGCACGTTGAACACCCGTTTGAAAGGCGCATGCGGTGGTGCAATGTATTGATTCCATTGTATTTTTAACTGCCTAATTTGTCATCAATTGGTCACAAACTCAAGCCCAGGCGCCCCAGCAGCACTTGGCCTAGCCCATCTCCACAAAGTTATCCACAGATGTTGTGCGCGTCTGAGGCTGACACCCGCCGGTGCAAGAGGTCTCCCTGACGGATGAATTCCAATAAAAATCGGGACGTGCGCCATAATTGCGCGGCATTTCATCTGCGCGGAGATCCCATTTGTTTTCAATCATACAAGCCGCAGGCTGGCCGATCTGGCCGCTGGTTGCCTGCTCTATCCTGGCCTTGGCTCTCGTCATTGAGCGCTTTGTCAGCCTCAAGACCGCCAAAATCGCCCCCCCCCAATTGCTGGAGGAGGTGTTGAACGTCTCACGCACGGCGGTGCCGACACCCGATGTCGTGAATCAACTGGCGAAAAACTCCGCCTTGGGCGAGGTCTTGGCCAGCGGCCTGCGCACGCTCAACAGCCACCCGCGCTGCAGCGAGGAGGAGCTGCGCTCCACCATGGAAGGCGCCGGACGCCTGGTCGCGCATCGGCTGGAAAAATACCTGACCGCGCTAGCCACTATCGCCTCCGCAGCGCCGCTGATGGGCTTGTTTGGCACGGTGGTGGGCATGATCGAGATTTTTGGCTCGCAGTCATCCGCGGGCGGCGCGACCGGCGGCAACCCGGCGCAACTGGCGCAGGGGATTTCAATTGCGCTCTACAACACCGCGTTTGGCCTGATCGTGGCCATTCCGTCGCTGATTTTCTGGCGCTATTTCCGGGCGCGCGTTGACGAGTACCTGCTGACGCTGGAACTGGCGTCGGAGCGGCTGGCGCGTCACCTCAACACGCTGCGCAGGCCATGAATTTCCGTCCGCGTCAAAAGGAAGAGCCTGAAATCAACCTGATTCCGTTCATTGACGTGTTGCTGGTGGTGCTGATCTTTTTGATGCTCTCTACCACCTACAGCAAGTTCACCGAACTGCAACTCAAGCTGCCGGTGGCAGACACCGAAGCCCAGCGCGACTACCCCAGGGAAGTGCTGGTCAGCGTCAGCAGCGAAGGGGCTTATAGCGTCAACAAGACGCCCGTGACGGGCCGCAGCGTGGACATCCTCGCCGTCGCCCTGAGCGAAGGTGCCAAAGCCGGCAAGGACTCGGTGGTGATCATCCACGCTGACGCCAGTGCCCGGCACCAGGACGTGATCACCGTGATGGAAGCGGCCCGGCGCGCCGGCTTGAGCCAAATCACCTTCGCCACCCAATCAACAGCGCGCGCCAAGGGCAATTGAGCGAGTAAGTGCGTGCAGAAAAACCGTTGTCGAACCGGACTCGCGGCGCTTGCGCAGAAGCTGACTCCTGGGGCGCAGTGACAATGAAGAACTTTTTGGTCGCTTTAACTGGGATGGAATTTTGAACGTTCTTTCCCCCACTCACGCCCCCAACCCCTCTCTCGCCCCGCCGGGCGAAAGAGGGGGGCTTCATTTGGCCGCGTCCATGAAGGTGGGAAATCGGGTGATCGAGGTTGCGTTGCCATCAAAGTGGCCGCAATGCAAACACGAGGCGCCCAGGTCAATTTCCGCGCAGCGTCAACCGGCCTCAACCTGCCTGCAACAACTCGAAAAACCGCGCCCTCAGTTTGATGGCAACGCGCCCATGCGCACCTTTTTCCCGCCTTTGAAGACGCGGCCAAATGTGGCTGTTAGCTCCCTTTCCGCCCCGGCGGGGGTGGAGAGGGTTGGGGTGAGGGGGGGGATACAACGCATAAAAAACAAGAGCGCTGCAAATCACCAAGAGGCTGAATCATGACCCAGCCAACCCAAACTTCAACCTGGCAACAGCGCCTGACCCGTGCCTGGATACACCGCGGCTGGCTGGCCTGGCTGTTGTGGCCACTCTCACTGCTGTATGGCGCGCTGGTGGCCATAAGGCGCCGTCTGTACCGGCTCGGCATCTTCAGATCAGAAGGCGTTGCGGTGCCGGTGATCGTGGTCGGCAATGTGGTGGCCGGCGGCGCGGGCAAGACCCCGCTGGTCATGCTGCTGGTGCGGCACCTGCAGGCACGCGGCCTGCAGGTCGGCGTGATCTCGCGCGGCTATGGCCGCCAGAGCCATGACTGCCGCGAAGTAGATGCTGGCAGCGCGATTGCCGACGTCGGCGACGAACCGGCCCTGATCCAGCGCAGCACCTCCGCTCCGGTGTTTGTAGCCCACCGCCGCATTGACGCTGCCCGCGCCCTGCTGGCGCGTCACCCGCAAACGCAGATCATCGTCTGCGACGACGGCCTGCAACACCTGGGCCTGCAGCGCGACCTGGAAATCTGTGTGTTTGACGAGCGCGGTATCGGCAACGGCTTTTTGCTGCCCGCCGGACCCTTGCGCGAACCCTGGCCGCGCGCCGTCGACCTGTTGTTGCACACCGGCACGCCGCCTGCGTTTGCCGGTTTCTCCGCCCGGCGCACGCTGAGCGAATTCGCACTGAAAGCCGATGGCAGCCAGCAGTTACTTGCCGATCTGGCCGGCCCGGCCGGCCTGTGCCGCAAACCCCTGCTGGCCTTGGCCGCGATTGCCAAGCCAGAAGATTTTTTTGCCATGCTGCGCGCCCAGGGCTTGACCTTGACACGCACCCTCGTGCTGCCAGATCACTACGATTTCAATAGCTGGTTACGCAATGAATACGAGGGCTACACGCTGATTTTTACTGAAAAAGATGCGATTAAGTTGTGGCCACTGGAACCCGACGCGCTGGCCGTGCCGCTGATCCTCGCGCCGGAGCCGGCCTTCTTGACGCAGCTTGACGCCCACCTCGACCGCTTGCTGGCGACGGATCCCACGCCAACGCTATCATTGCCCCATGGACACACGATTACTTGAATTACTGGTTTGCCCGGTCACCAAAGGGCCGCTTGAATACAACCGCGAGAAGCAGGAGCTCAGCTCCCGCAGCGCACGGCTGGCCTACCCGGTGCGCGACGGCATTCCGATCCTGCTGGAGAGCGAAGCCCGCACCCTGAGCGACGAGGAACTTGGGCTTTGACCTTCACCGTCCTGATCCCGGCGCGACTGGCTTCAACCCGCCTGCCGAACAAGCCGCTGGCTGACATTGGCGGCGCGCCGATGGTGGTACGGGTGGCGCAACGGGTGCTGTCCGGTGCTGGCCGGGTACGGGTTGTGGTGGCCGGCGACAGCCCGCTGATCATCGAAGCTTGCCAGATGCATGGCATCGACGCCGTGCTGACCCGCAGCGACCACCCGTCAGGCAGTGACCGGCTGGCCGAGGCTTGTGCTCTGCTCGGGCTGGGCGATGACGAAATTGTGGTCAACGTGCAGGGCGACGAGCCGCTGATTGACCCGTCGCTCGTGCTCGCCGTCGCCAATTTATTACTCAATCAGCCTGCAGCCAGCATGAGCACTGCGGCACACGCTATTAATAGTGAAGCAGAGTTCAACAACCGCAACGTCGTCAAGGTGGTGCTCGACGCCGCCGGACTGGCGCTGTATTTCAGCCGCGCCCCGATTCCCTGCTGGCGCGATCAAGCCTTGAGCGCCCCGCAGGGCGGTGGCGGCGGATTGCCCCGTCCGGCCCCGTTGCGTCATATTGGCATTTATGCTTACCGGGTCGGTTTCTTGCGCCGCTTTCCAGCCATGCCGCAGGCCCCGATCGAGATCACGGAATCGTTGGAGCAGTTGCGCGCCCTGTGGCATGGGCACCGGATTGCCGTCCATGTCACGGCGCAGGCGCCCGGCCCGGGCGTGGACACGCCCGAAGACCTGGAACGGGTACGGCGTTTGTTCGGCGCCTGAGCGGCGCAAGGGTGGCCTGACAGCCGCGCCCGCTGTCAGCCAAAGCGAGCTTGACGCGTGCTATTCTCAACACCAAACAAGCCAGCCCGGTTCACTTGAAAGCCAAGCGGGTTGATTTGCTGATTTTCATCAAATCAAAGGAAAACCATGAGACTCATCCTGTTGGGCGCACCCGGCGCGGGCAAAGGCACCCAAGCCAATTTCATTTGTCAAAAATACGGCATTCCGCAAATCTCCACCGGCGACATGCTGCGCGCCGCCGTGAAAGCGGGCACAGCGCTGGGCCTTGAGGCCAAAAACGTGATGGCCTCGGGCGGCCTGGTCAGCGACGACCTGATCATCAACCTGGTGAAAGAACGCATTGCCCAGAGCGACTGCGCGGCGGGTGTCCTGTTTGACGGCTTTCCGCGCACCATTCCCCAGGCCGACGCCATGAAGGCCGCCGGGGTCAAGCTCGATTACGTGCTGGAAATCGACGTGCCGTTTGAGGCCATCATCGAACGCATGAGCGGCCGGCGCTCCCACCCCGCCTCGGGCCGCACCTACCATGTCAAGTTCAACCCACCCAAAGTGGCGGGGGTGGACGACGTCACCGGCGAGCCCTTGATTCAACGCGATGACGACAAGGAAGAAACCGTGAAAAAGCGCCTGGAGGTGTACAGCGCGCAAACCCGGCCGCTGGTGGATTACTACAGCCACTGGGCCAAGGCCGAACCGGCGACCGCCCCCAAATACCGCGCCATCAGCGGCACCGGCAGTGTCGACGAGATCACAGCGCGGGCATTTGCGGCACTGGCTGGCTAAAGCCGCGACCCCGGTCACCTGCGGCCCGATACCGGGGGGTATTGGGCTTTTTTACGCGTGGGCAAGAGTCCGCACAGCCCACGCGCGACAAGCAAAGTCCATCACCGGGCGTTTGTTGGCAAGCAACTCAAAAAAAGCCGGTCTCCGTGTTCGACAGCGAAAACATTGTGTAACACACCACACACTACCCGCGCTGAACACCACGCTAAAATTAAACTTGGGCTGCTGATCTTACAAAAAAAAATCTTTTCGGGGACACACTGTTATATCATGCAGTGCCCGTTTTAAAGCGATTACCGTTTCCATCGAAGTCAAAAACCCTATGAAACATTTGTTACTTGGTGCTGTTTTAGCAACCTTGCTGGGCTCCTCCCTGGCGGCCGATGTCGGCGTCTCGGTGAACATTGGCCAGCCGGGCTTCTACGGTCGCATCGACCTCGGCAACGTGCCCCAACCCCAGGTGATCTACGCGGCGCCGGTGATCATCCAGCAAGCACCGGTCGGCTACGTGCGCCAACCGATCTATTTGCGCGTACCACCTGGGCATGAGAAGCATTGGGACAAGCACTGCGGCAAGTACAACGCATGCGGGCAGCCGGTGTTCTTTGTTCAGGACAACTGGTACCGCAATGAGTTTGCACCCGCCTACCGTGCCGACCATCGCTCGCGTGATGATCGTGATGATGACCAAGACGGTTACGGCAAAAAAGGCAAAGGCCACTACAAAGAGAAGAAAAACAAAGGGCACGACAAGGATTAATTGACCGCCTCTGTTGCTGAATTCAATGCCCGCGCCGGGGACCTCCCGCGCGGGCATTTTCATGGCGCTCAGGCCCGCATCAGTTCCAGCATCAGCGCGATCCTGGCCTTGACCGGCGAGAGGCCCTTGGAATGCTCAAATTCCGATCTTTCTGTCGCCAGCACACGGCCCGTGGCGCAGCGGGTTGAGCGCACCACCCGGACGCCCAGCGCCTGCGCGCGGCGTAGCGCCGCCTCCATATCCTGATGAATCGTGCCATTACCCGTGCCGTCCACCACCAAGCCGCGCACTGGCGCCGCCGGGAAGGGTTGCCCGCCCGAGGGGCCAGCCACCCACGCCGGGGCCAACAAGGCATCCACCAGCGCACCGCTGGCGCCAGCGTAGTTCATCACAATTTCCACCCGGGGCCAGTGCGCCAATAATGCTATTTTTTCAATAGCTCCTTGTGACCTATCGACGGGGGCTGGAGGCCAATTTCGCACCAAACGCACGGCACCCTCCTCGACATACGCCACCACACCGGCATCGCCTGAACTGAAAGCATCAAGTCGGTAGGTGTCAATCTTTTGCACATCCACCGCCGCGTGCACCTTGCCGGCACACACCGCCAGCACGCCACACGCACCCGCCGTTGTCGCCACCACCACCGCATCCCTGATATTTTGGGGTCCATCCGGCGCCGCGCTGGAGGCGGGTCGCATGGCACAGGTCAAGACCACCGGCTTGAGCGCCAGCCACTGAGCGGGCAAGACGGCGTGCAAGAAGTAGGCGGTTTCTTCCAGCGTATCGGTGCCGTGGGTGATCACGATCCCAGTCACGTCGGCTTGGGCCAGATGGTGACTGACCCGCAGCGCCAACTGCTGCCAGACCGCAAAACTCATATCCTTGCTGTCGATCTGGGCAACCTGCTCGGCCTCCAGCGTCCGACCGGCCAGCACCTGATCGAGCCCCGACACCGCCGCCAGCAATTGGTCCACGCCCACTTGTGCGGCGGTGTAACCGATGCCGTCGGTGGCATGCGTCGCGGTACCGGCAATCGTGCCACCGGTCGCCAAAACAACAACTTTCTTAACTAATTCAGTCGCCATCACTTGCCAACTTTCAAAAACTGGTTAAAAATACAGTTACTGAATACAACAACAGTGTGTACAAAGTAACAGTCAGGCCCACCGTAACGCAAAGGAGTCGCCATGCTTGCAAGCCCCAAACTCACTGCCCGCCAGCAACAGATTCTGGACCTGATCCAGAACGCCATTGCACGCACCGGTGCACCACCGACCCGGGCCGAAATCGCCACCGAGCTCGGCTTCAAGTCGGCCAATGCCGCCGAGGAACACTTGCAGGCGCTGGCGCGCAAGGGCGCCATCGAACTCGTCAGCGGCACCTCGCGCGGTATTCGCCTCAAGAGCGAGACGCTGCGTTCCATCAATGAATCCCGCAGCAAAGAATTTTCCCTGTCGCTGCCCGGCCTGTCGCAACTCATGTTGCCCCTGATTGGCCGCGTGGCGGCTGGATCGCCGATTCTCGCGCAAGAGCATATCGACCAAACCTATTACGTCGAAAACAGCCTGTTCCAGCGCAAACCCGACTACCTGCTCAAGGTGCGTGGCATGTCGATGCGCGACGCCGGCATCATGGACGGCGACCTGCTGGCGGTGCAGTCCACCAAGGACGCCAAAAATGGCCAGATTGTGGTCGCCCGCCTGGGCGATGAAGTGACCGTCAAACGCTTTCGGCGCACCAAGGACCTGATTGAACTGTGCCCGGAAAACCCCGACTACCAAATCATCGTGGTCGAGCCCGGTGAGCCGTTCGAGATCGAAGGTCTGGCCGTCGGTTTGATCCGCAACACCATGCTGATGTGAGCTGCGGTTTGCTATTGAATTGAAAGGTTTCAAATGAGCTCTGCACTCTTGGCTGTTCCCGCAATTCTGGCGCCGCTGCAAACGTTGTGGCGCTGGCTCATGCCCGCCCTGCCCTCTCTATCCGAGCTGCCCACCACGCTGCGCGGGCGCGCCAAGCCGCCACACCAGCCACGGCGTCATAACGAACTGACCTGGCGTGCCGGGGATGACCAGCGCCATGGCACGGGCAAACGAGCAACCCCAAGTCATGCTTCGGCCCACCGTCCGCTGCGGATTGTGCGCGTGATGGAAGCCGGTCAGGCCTCGACCCAGGTCGGGCGCATGGTGATTTCTGGCCGCATGGCCGATGTTTGCGCCGAGCTTGATCGCCTGGCGGCGTGCGAAGCGGCGCTGTCCTAAGGACCTGTTCAAACCTATTCAAGTATGACGGGTGCAACGGGTTGCCGAACGGGGTCTGGTTGGCAACCAGTTGTAATTCTTGCCCTTTTGTGCGTTTGAAGCATAGCCGCCGCCAAGCGAGCGGGCCGTGTCGAGGCACAATCACGGCCTATGAACATCGTAATTCTTGATGATTACCAGGACGTAGTTCGAAAACTCGAATGCGCGGCCAAACTGGCACCTTACCCGGCCAAGGTGTACACCAACACGGTCAAGGGGCTGGGACAGTTGTCATTGCGCCTCAAGGACGCCAATGCAATCGTGCTCATTCGCGAGCGCACCCATCTGTCACGCACACTGATTGAAAAGCTGCCCAAGCTCAAATTGGTGGTGCAAACCGGGCGGGTCGGCTCGCACATCGACGTGGACGCCTGCACCGAGCACGGCATTGTCGTTGCCGAGGGTTCTGGTTCACCGGTGGCACCGGCCGAACTCACCTGGGCCTTGATCCTGGCGGCGATGCGCCGCCTGCCTCAGTACATTGGCAATCTCAAACATGGGGCGTGGCAACAATCGGGTTTGAAAACAGGCTCAATGCCACCCAACTTTGGGCTGGGGACGGTCCTGAAAGGCAAAACGCTCGGGATCTGGGGTTACGGCAACGTCGGCCGGCTGCTGGCAGGCTATGGCCAGGCCTTCGGCATGAAAGTGCTGGTCTGGGGGCGCGCACCGGCGCGCGAGCGCGCGATTCTGGACGGATTTGAAGCGGCCCTCAGCCGGGATGATTTTTTCGCCGAGTCCGATGTCCTGTCGCTGCATCTGCGTTTGGTGGACGAAACGCACGGCATCGTCAAACTCGACGATCTGGCGCGCATGAAGCCCACCGCCCTGCTGGTCAACACAGCGCGCGCCGAACTGATCGAACACGATGCCTTGATCAGTGCCCTGAACCGGGGACGACCCGGCCTGGCGGCGGTCGATGTGTTCGAGACCGAGCCCATTCTGCAAGGCCACGCCCTGCTGCGGCTGGAGAACTGCATTTGCACGCCGCACATCGGCTACGTTGAGCAGGACAGTTATGAACGGTATTTTGGCGCAGCGTTTGACAACGTGATCAACTTCATCCAGGGCACGCCGACCAACATCGTTAACCCAGGCGCCTTGCAAGTGCAGCGGCGGCGTTGATCACCCCAAATTTTGGCAGGTCGTGGCGCCCGGTTTGGGCCGTCCGTGCCCCCGCAGTCCGATAGCTTGGGCAGCCGGCCGGGTGGGTCTCAACAACCAGAGGTCTCCCTCTGGTTCGCAGCCAGCAGCTGCACCAAGGCTTCGGTCAGACGCAAGCTGGCACCTCGGTGGGTGCGGGCAAAGGCATCGGCGGCTTGTTGTGCGGCGTGCAGCGCCGCGGCATCGCAGGCCAGTTTGGCGGCCGCTTGCAGCCCGTCCCGCAGGGTGGCCACGCGCTGCGCGGCACCCGCCGCCTGCGCCTGCTCGGCGGCTTCAGCAAAGTTGAAGGTGTGCGGGCCCATCACCACCGGGCAGGCGCAGGCGGCCGCTTCAATCAGGTTTTGACCCCCGAGCGGCTCAAAGCTGCCACCCAACAAAGCGACCTCGGCCAGGCCGTAGTACAGCGCCATTTCGCCCAGCGAGTCACCGAGCCAGACCGTGGGCCGGGCTGATTCAGCGTCAGCCGATGCAGCGCGAGGTGGCGGCCCGTCCGGCCAGCTACTGCGCCGCGAAACCGCAAAGCCCTGGTTTTCGATCAGCGTCGCCACCGCCTCAAAGCGCTGCGGGTGGCGCGGAACGATCAGCCATTGAACCTGATTAACTACTGAAATAATAGCACTCTGCGCACTATCGACGCGGGCTAGAGGCCTAAATGATGCTAAAACTTGAAGCAATGCCGCTTCTTCGCCTTCACGCGAACTGGCCAGCATCACCAGCGGCCGACCGCTTTGCTGACGCCAGCGCTGGCCCAGCGCCAACTGCTCGGCGTTGGGTGTGGCGTCAAACTTGAGATTGCCAAAAACACCTTGCACCGGCGCCCCCAGCGCGGCCAGGCGCGTGGCATCCGCCTGCGTCTGCGCCCACACCGCCGTCAAACCGCGGTAGGCCGGCCGCGCCAGCCAGGCCAGCCGACGCGTCTTGCGTTGTGACTGCTCACTCAGGCGCGCATTGGCCAGCACCAGCGGCACGCCGCGCTGCACACACCCCGCCACCAGATTGGGCCAGATTTCGGTTTCCATCAGGATCCCCAGGCGCGGCTGAAAGTGCGCCAGAAAACGCTGCACGGCACCCGGCGTATCCCACGGCTGCCAGGTCTGCCGGTCGCCCGCAAGCAGCAACTGGACGCCTTCGGCACGGCCGGTGGCGGTGCCGTGCGTGAGCAACAAACGCATGCCGGGCAAGCGCAAGCGCAGATGAGCCACCAGCACCGCCGCGGCGCGGGTTTCGCCCAGCGACACCGCGTGAACCCAAATGGTGTTGCCATCGGCCGGCGGCGGCGCAGCCGTGTAATGGCCGAAGTGCTCTTCCACGGCCAGCAGATAACCCGGCTCCTGCACGCCGCGGCGCATCAGTTTTCGCCGCAACAAGGGCTGCGCCAACCACATCACCAAGGTATACAGCAGACGCATCACAGCGTGAATTCTGCGGTTGAGCCCGCTGGGGCCGCCAACACCCGGTCGGGCGCGCGCGCGGCCGCAGAAACCGCCAACCAGGCTTGCCAGACCGCCTCCACCGTGGGCGTAGGCTGGGCAAACACACTGCACTGCTGCGCCCGGTCGATCGGCCCGGTGCGCCAGGCGGTGTCGAAGTTGTAGATCTGCACATGGGCCAAGTCAAGTGCCACGGCGATGTGGCTCAAACCGCTGTCCAGCCCCACCACGCCAGCGCAGCTGGCCAGCGCGTCGGTCAGGCCATCGAGTGCCAACCGGGGCCAGACGACGGCATGGGTCAGCGCGCTGGCCAGTGCCAGTGCGCGCCGCTGCTCCTCGTCATTGCCATGCGGCAGGGCCACGGCATAGCCGCTGGCCTGCAGGCGTTGGCCCAACGCAATCCAATGGGCCAGTGGCCACTGTTTGTCAGCGCGCGAAGTGCCATGGACGAAGGCGACCCAGCCGTTTGGGCAGGCGGCATCAATTGCTGCAATTTTTATAGCTTCTTGCGTACTGTCCATGCGGGCCAGCAGCCCAAAAGACATTAAAGAGGGCAGCGCATAACCGAGCGCCTGGGCGCACACGGCACGCGAGCGGGCCACCGCATGGCAGTGCGGCGCCAGCGTCACCGCCACATCGGCCACCCAGCGCGCGGGCGCCTCAAAACTGGAGCCTTCGGTCTGGTTGGCCAGCCCATAGCGCTTGCCACCCGGCGAGAGCCGCGCCAGCCATGAAATCAGTGCCGACTTGGTCAAGCCCTGCAAGTCGATCACGGCGTCATAGTGTTCGCGCTGCAATTCGGCTTTGAAAGCGCGCCAGGCCTGGCGCGTCTGACCCGACAAGGGCGACTGGCGCCAGCGCCGCAGCTCGCAGCCAATCACCCGGTTCAGCCCGTCACAACGCTGCAACAAGGGCGCAAAACTGCGCTCCACCACCCAGTCAATCTGCGCCTCGGGCCAGGCGCGCCGGATGTCCTGCACGGCGGGCAGGGCGTGCACCACGTCGCCAAGCGAAGACAGCTTGACGATCAGTATTTTCAATGTGCGGCCTGGTCCAGGACCGCGCCGGGCTTGACGTCGCGCAGCAGCGCCAGCATGCTGGCTTCGATGCGGTGCAAGGCCTCGGGCGTGTGGCCTTCAAAGCGCAGCACCAGCACCGGCGTGGTGTTGGAGGCGCGGATCAGGCCGAAGCCATCGGGCCAGTCCACGCGCAGGCCGTCGATGGTGGAGACCTTGGCGCCCGCCTGGATCGCATCGTTGAGCGTGCCGCTGCCCGCACTGGCGCTCATGGCCGCCGCGGCCAGCAGTTGCGCGACCAGCGTGTGCTGTTCGCCCTCGGCACACTTGACGTTCAACTCGGGGGTGGAAAAACTGGTGGGCAAGGCGTCCAGCACGGCATTGGCGTCGGGCGAGCGGCTCAAAATTTCAAGCAAGCGGCAGCCCGCATAGGTGCCGTCGTCAAAACCGTACCAGCGCTCCTTGAAGAAAACGTGGCCGCTCATCTCGCCGCCCAGCGGGGAGTTGACTTCCTTCATCTTGGCCTTGATCAGCGAATGCCCGGTCTTGTACATCAAGGGCACACCGCCCGCAGCCTCAATCGCCGGGGCCAACCGCTGCGAGCATTTCACGTCAAACAAAATGGTGCCGCCGGGCACACGCGTGAGCACATCCTGCGCCAACAGCATCAGTTGTCGATCGGGGTAGATGTTGTTGCCCTCCTTGGTGACGATGCCCAGGCGATCGCCGTCGCCGTCAAAAGCCAGGCCGAGCTCGGCGTCGCTGGATTTCAGCGCAGCCATCAGGTCGCGCAGGTTCTCCGGCTTGCTCGGGTCGGGGTGGTGGTTCGGGAAGTTGCCGTCCACCTCGCTGAACAACTCGATCACCTCGCAGCCAATCGCCCGCAAAATGGCCGGTGCCGTGGCGCCGGCAATGCCGTTGCCTGAATCGACCACGATCTTCATCGGGCGCGCCAGCTTGATGTCGCCCACGATGCGCGCCTGGTACGCCGCCAGCACATCGACCGAGCGCACGGTGCCGCCCGCTTGCAAGACCCAGGACTCGTCTTCCATCATGCGGTGCAAGGCCTGAATTTCTTCGCCGTAAATGGCGCGTCCGGCCAGCACCATCTTGAAGCCATTGTGGTCTTTCGGGTTGTGGCTGCCGGTGACCTGAATGCCGCTGCTGCACAGCGTGTTGGCGGCAAAGTACAGCATCGGCGTGGTCACGCGGCCGATGTCGATCACCTCGACCCCGGCGGCGACCAGACCACGCATCAGCGCCGCGCTTAAATCCGCGCCACTGAGGCGACCGTCGCGCCCGACCGCCACGGCTAACTCGCCCTCACGCCGCGCTGCGGTGCCAAAGGCCTGCCCCAGTGCTTCGGCTTGGAGCTCGTTGATGCTCACCGGCACCACGCCGCGAATGTCGTAGGCTTTGAATATGGACGCTGAAAACTTCATGGCCAATTTCCCTGAAAAAAAATTTGTTGTTGAATCGTCATTTGAATTGTAGGCGGCGACTTGGCCGAGGCTGCGCGTGAGCGACTGCCCGGGCGCGCCAAGCCCGCGTATTATCGGCGGGCCAATGAGGCCCGTCGGCACGGGTGCCACGGTGTTTTATTTGCCACTAATTTAGTAGCTACTTACACCTATTCCACGCGGGCTAGAAGGCTAAATGATATGAAATATTTAACAACGGTCGTTCAAACCCGCTATGGCAGTCCGCTCGGGCCCCTCATTCTGGCCGCCGCGCAGCACAAGCTGATCGGCGTGTGGTTTGACGGCCAGAGCCATCAGCCCGACACCACGCGCTGGCCCGCGCAGCACGATCACCCGCTGCTGCAACAGGTTCAAACCCAGTTGAGCGCGTACTTTGCCGGTCAGCGCCAGGCTTTTGAGCTGCCGCTGGACTTATCGGGTGGCACAGATTTTCAACAAACCGTCTGGCGCGCCTTGCTGCAAATCCCGTTTGGCGCCACGCTAAGCTACGGCGCACTGAGTGCCAGCATCGGCAAGCCCGGTGCCGTGCGTGCTGTGGCGGGCGCGGTAGCCCGCAACCCGTTCAGCATCATCGTGCCCTGCCACCGCGTGCTCGGGGTGGGTGCGGCGCTCACCGGTTACGCCGGGGGCTTGCCGCGCAAGACAGCGCTACTGCAACTCGAAGGCGCCGCCTTCCGACCCGAACCCACACGCCCCCAAGCAATCACACCTTGAATTCCCTGCCTCCCGCCCAGCCCTGGCGCACCGAGTTTGTGCTGCTCGCTGCCATTTGGGGTTCATCGTTTCTGTTCATGCGCTTGGGCGCCCAGGAGTTTGGTGCTCTCCCGACAGCGGGCCTGCGGGTGGCGATTGCCGCCCTGTTTTTGGGACCCCTGTTGCTGTGGCGCGGGCTCGGGCTCCAACTGGTGCGGCATTGGAAAAAAGTTTTTTTCGTCGGCCTGCTCAATTCGGCCATTCCGTTTGCCTGCTTTTCGTTTGCGCTGCTGTCCATCAGCACCGGCTTGTCCGCCATCCTGAACGCAACGACACCCTTGTTTGGCGCCGTGGTCGCCTGGCTCTGGCTCAAGGACCGACCGCACGGCCTGCGCATTCTCGGTTTGCTGATTGGCTTTGCCGGCGTCGCGCTGCTGGCCTGGGACAAAGCCAGCTTCAAGCCCAGCGCCTCGGGCCTGGCGACCGGCTGGGCGGTGCTGGCGGTCTTGACGGCCTGCCTGTGCTATGGCATCTCGGCCAGTTACACCAAACGTTACCTGAGCGGCTTGCCCTCGCTGGTCACGGCCACCGGCAGCCAGTTCGGTGCCACGCTGGCCCTGGCGCTGCCCACCGTGTGGCTGTGGCCGCAGCGCGTGCCCAGCCCAACGGCCTGGCTGGCGCTGCTGGCCGTCGGCGTGCTGTGCACCGGTGTGGCCTACATCCTTTATTTCCGGCTGATTGAGAATGTCGGCCCGGCGCGCTCGCTGACCGTGACCTTTGCGATCCCCGTTTTTGCGGTGATTTACGGCGTCCTCTTTTTAGGTGAAGTCGTCTCGCTGTGGATGCTCTTGTGCGCCGCCATCATCGTCTGCGGCACCGCGCTGTCGGCGGGCCTGCTCCAGCTGCGTCGCTAAGCACACGAAATGATGATTTCGAGAGACGCAAGCGCGCCCACTTGAGGCCTGCCTCAATGGCTGAGGAACCCAGACTTCTTGCTATTCGCAGCGCTGCTGGCAACCCTTGCCGATCTGACGGCACCTCCAGCGGCTGACCGCCCGAGCGCTTGCGTTTTCTCAAACAGCCAGCCAGGTGCCGCTTTTAACCTAAAGGCGTTGGATAGGTCGGGCGCCAGCGCAAGCACAAGGAAATCGAAAAATGAAAATGCGACAAAGGACAATCCATGCGGCATCGTGATCCCAGAGTCTGGATGCTGGCCGAAGCGGTGGACATGATTTACAGCGCCGATCAACTGCAACGCCAATTTTTCCAGATTGGTCACGTCGACAACGCGCCCTGCTGGCAACCCCCGGTCGACATGTATGTGAACGAGCATGGACTCAGCCTGCTGATCGCGCTGCCCGGGGTAGCGCCGGAGCGCCTGGTGGTCACCCTGGAGTCGCAGTCGATTGTGGTGCGCGGCGAACGCAGCTTTGGCACCAGCTTGGGCAGCGGTGCCATTCTCCGTCTGGAAATTCCCTATGGTCGCTTTGAGCGCCGCATTGGCTTGCCCGATGCGGCCTATCGCATTGCTGACATGCAGTTCGAGCACGGCTGCCTGCGGCTCCAGCTGGAGCAACACCCATGAGCCAAGTGATCCACTTGGCCGACAAAGGCAACCGTCAGATTGAAACAAAGCCGCTGCCCAGCGACGCCTTGATCATCGTGCCCGTACGCAATATGGTGTTGTTTCCTGGCATGGTGGTGCCGATCTCGATCGGGCGCGAAAGCTCGATTGCCGCCGCTCAATATGCGGTCAAATCGGACCAAGCGGTCGGCATCCTGATGCAGAAAAACGAGGAGGTGGAAACCCCGGGGGCCGATGATCTGTCAAGCGTTGGCACCATCGCCGCCATCCTGCGCTACGTCACCACGCCGGACGGCACCCATCACATCGTGTGTCAGGGCCAGCAACGCTTTCGCGTCACGGGCTACGTAGCGGGCTTTGACTTCACGGTGGCGCGGATCGAACGCATTGCCGAGGCGGTTGTGCCGGATGACCCTGAAATCGAGGCGCGCTTCATGCGGCTCAAGGAACGCGCGGTGGAGGTGTTGCAAATGCTGCCCCAGGTGCCGGCCGAGATGGTGCATGCGGTGCAGGGCATCGACAGCCCGACCACATTGGCCGATCTGGTGGCGGGCTATGTGGATATCAAGGCGCCCGAGAAACAGGAGATTCTGGAAGAAATTGATCTGCGCCAACGCCTGGACCGGGTACTGAACATGCTGATGCGCCGGATTGATGTCCTGAACCTCTCGCGTGACATTGACAAGCGCACCAAGGCCAGTCTTGGGCAGCGCGAGCGCGAGTACTTGTTGCGCGAGCAATTGAAGTCGATACAAAAAGAACTGGGTGAAGAAGCCAGCGGCAATGCCGCTGAAATCAACGATCTGCGCAAATTGATCGACGAGGCGAACATGCCCGAAGAGGTCGCCAAACAGGCGACGAAGGAGCTTAAACGGCTGGAGCGCATGGCTGACGGCTCGGCCGAATACTCAATGGTGCGCACCTACCTGGACTGGCTGGTTGAGGTGCCCTGGAAAGCGCCGGAGCCTGACACGATTGACGTGGCGCAGGCGCGCCAGGTGCTTGATGCTGATCATTTTGGTCTGGACAAAGTTAAAAAACGGATTGTGGAATTCCTGGCGGTGCGCAAACTCAAGCCCGGCGGTCACGGCCCGATCCTGTGTCTGGTGGGCCCGCCCGGTGTTGGCAAAACCTCGCTCGGGCAATCGATCGCGCGCGCGCTGGGGCGCAAGTTTGTGCGCGTCTCGCTCGGGGGCGTGCATGACGAGGCCGAGATCCGTGGCCACCGGCGCACCTACATCGGCGCGCTACCCGGCAACATCATCCAGGCTTTGAAAAAAGCCGGCACCCGCGGCTGCGTCATGATGCTCGATGAAATTGACAAGCTCGGCAGCGGCATCCAGGGCGACCCGTCGGCGGCGCTGCTGGAGGTGCTCGACCCGGAGCAAAACAACACATTTCGCGACAATTACCTGGGCGTGCCCTATGACTTGTCACAAGTGCTGTTCATCACCACCGCCAATGTGCTCGACCCCGTTCCCGGCCCGCTGCGCGACCGCATGGAGGTGCTGCATCTGGCGGGCTACACGCAGGAAGAAAAGCGCGAGATCGCCCGGCGCTACCTGGTGGCGCGCCAGCTGGACGACACCGGCCTCACGCCCGAACAACTGGAAATCACCGACGCGGCGCTGGCCGCCATCATCCGTGATTACACGCGCGAAGCCGGCGTGCGCAGCCTGGAGCGCCAAATTGGCGCGGTCTGTCGACGCGTGGCCGTGCGCATCGCTGAAGGGGAGATTCAAAGCGCGCGGGTTGACGCGTCCGATCTGTTGGAGGTACTGGGCCAGGCCAAATTTGAAAATGAAGTCGCCTTGCGCGCGGGCCTGCCGGGGGTGGCAACCGGGCTGGCCTGGACGCCCGTGGGCGGTGACATTCTCTTCATCGAAGCCAGCCGCATGGCGGGCACGGGTCGACTGATCCTGACCGGGCAACTGGGCGACGTGATGAAGGAGTCAGCCCAGGCCGCGCTGACGCTGGTGAAATCACGGGCGGCCAGCTTCAGACTCGACCCGACCGTGCTGGAAAAAACCGATATTCATATCCATGTACCGGCCGGTGCCATCCCGAAGGATGGCCCCAGCGCGGGGGTCGCCATGTTCATTGCCTTGGCCTCCCTGTTTATGGACCGACCGGTGCGCAGCGATGTGGCGATGACCGGTGAGATAAGCCTGCGCGGCCTGGTGTTGCCGGTCGGGGGCATCAAAGAAAAAATACTGGCGGCGCTGGCCGCCGGCATCAAAAAAATCCTGCTGCCCACGCGCAATCGCAAAGACCTGGACGAGGTACCGCTGCCGGCACGGGAGCAGCTGGAATTCGTTTATCTCGACGACATCGAGCAGGCTGTGCAGGCGGCCATTGAGCATGTGCCGCAGGCGGCTTGAGAATGCGCAAGCGCCCTGCGCACGATTGCGCTACAACTGATTCAGATCACCCATCAGGAGAGTCGCAATCGAAAATCATCCTTCCGGCGTCAACGTTGAAAATAATTTCCAGGAAGTCAGGGCCGCGTTGTTTTAGCTGCGCGATGCGCTGGTTGAATTGTCGCTGTTAGTGCGGGATCTGCAGTTTGAAGCCGACGTCGAGCAACGCCAGGCCGCGCATGCCACGATGCAGCAATTGCTGCGCCGGGTGGCATCGGCCTGAATCCTGTCAGTGGTGATGTTTTTTGCCAGCCAGATGATTCGCAAGGGTGTCGCTACCGCGCGCTGACAGGGCCCACTTCAAGGCGGTTGCGCCCTGCGTCCTTGGCCCGGTACAGTGCCGCGTCCGCCAGACCCAGCAGTTCGGCAAAGGAGGTTT
Source organism: Gammaproteobacteria bacterium (assembly GCA_025359085.1). Lineage (GTDB taxonomy): Bacteria > Pseudomonadota > Gammaproteobacteria > Burkholderiales > Burkholderiaceae_C > Rhodoferax. The sequence continues at coordinate 7,346 of JANYHL010000143.1, read as the reverse complement.
CACCCGACAAACAGCCGGCGCCGATGCTGACCGTGTAGACAATGGTCTTCCCGCTGACTTGCACCGGGTTGGCGCGAACGTTTTCAACGATACGCTGCGCCAGTGCGCGCCCGCCTTCCAGTGGCGTATTGGGCAACAGCACCGCAAACTCTTCGCCACCGATGCGCCCGATCAGGTCGGACTCACGCAGCACCGCGGTCACGGTTTGCACACATTTTTGCAGCACCACATCGCCTGCGGCATGGCCGTGCAGGTCGTTGATGGTTTTGAAATGATCCAGGTCCAACATCAGCACCATCAGCGGCAAGGCATAGCGAGTCGAGCGGGCCACCTCCTGCTCGGCCAGATTGAAGAAGTGGCGTCGGCTCAGCGCGCCGGTCAGGGTGTCAATATTGGCCAGCGTCAAGCTGTCTAGTTCGGCGGTCTTGAGCTGGGTCACGTCTTCATGGCTGACCACCAGTCGCTCTTCGCTATCGTGCACCGGCGTGACCTTCATGCTGAACCAGCGCTTGTCCAGCGGAGTAAAAAACGGCTGTGCCAGCTGAAAATAAGGTAGCTCGCCGGCGAGCACCGCCCTGATCCCGACCTCGGCGCAATGCAAGGTTTGCGGGTCCTGCTCGGTCAGGCAAGCGAGAATTTGCAGGTAGCGGCTTTCCTGGCAACAGCCGCTCGCGACAAACCCGCTGTCAAAGTAATATTGACGCCATGCCGCATTGGTTTGCACCACCGTGCCGACGCGATCAAGTACCGCAATTTGCGCTGACAGGGAATCAAACACCGCCTGCTGGAATCGGCTGGCAACCCGCAGCGCATCTTCAATCAATTTTTGATTGCCAATGTCGACGTGCGTGCCGATCATGCGCTGGGCCTTGCCGACCGCGTCGCGGCTGACAACGGCGCCGCGGGAGAGCACCCATTTCCAACTGCCATCCTTGCATTGGCCCCGGAACTCAATGAATGTGCTGGCGGTTTTGCCGCTCAGGCACGCTTGATGTTCGCTGATCACGCGCGCCCGGTCATCGGGATGGATGCGTGACACCCAGTCATCAAGATGGCGCCCGTATTCATTTTCAGCATAACCATAGAGTTGCTCGAAACGCCTGGAAAACACCGTTTCGCCCGTCACCACGTTCCAGTCCCACACGCCGTCACCGGCGGCCTCCAACGCCAGCTTCCAGCGTTCCTCGCTGGCGCGCAACTGCTCCTGGGCCAGCCTGCGCTCGGTGATGTCCAGCAGAATGACCTGCCAGCCCAGGCTCGGCATCACCGCTGCCACCTTGATTTGCACATGGGATACCAGCGGCCCTTTGTTGGCAAACGTCAGCTCACCGCTTTGCACGTCTGCGGTCGCTGTGGCGAGCGCCAGCAAGGCATCAAAGTGCGGGCGATCGGGATCGGCCACAAAGTGCCCGAGTCGGCTCCCCAGCAGACGGGCGCGCTCGCGGCCCAACAGATTGGCACCGGCGAGATTCAACTTGGTGACGGTCCCGGTGGCGTCGAGTGAAAAAATGCCGACCGGCGCAAAGTCATTGAACTCGTTGCTTTGGTTGAGCGCTGACTCCAGTTGCAGGCGCGTCGTGTTCAGGTGCTCGTTTTGCAGTTCCAACTCAATTTGATGGATTTCGAGTTCTTCAAACAGATGCTGTGCCTCGGCCACACTCAAGACCTTGGCCAAGCTGGCGGTGCGCCCCAGAAAACGCTTGCGGGCAAGCTCTCGCAAGTCATCCAGACTGAGCGGGTTTCTACGAAAGGCCATGGCTAGTCCCCGTTGGTTTCGAGTTGTCTGGCAGCGCCGCCAGCCGGGCTTGCGTTGCGCGCAACTCGGCTTCGATCTTTTTGTTCTTGTAAATGTTTGAGCTGGATGATGCGGGTAGTCTGAGACGTAAGGCGCGGTGCCGACAGTCGGCGCCGTGATCCCCCTGATGCAGTCCCATGCGGCGCTCCACACGCAGTGAAATACTTGCACTCTTGAGCGGTATATGGGCAAAAATTTGCTCCTGCGCCACCCGCTACCCGCCCGCCGGCCCAAGCGCCCGTGCCGGCAAAAGAAAAAGACCGCTGCATGGGCGGTAAACTGTCTTTTTTCAATCAACCTCCCATCAGCTTTTCTGCATTTTGTTACATCGTACAGGTATAAGCTTTACAACGTCTTGCAACCGAAAGAGGAATGGAGATACTGAGCCCAATCGGCCTGGTAGGCTAAGTCCAATTGCCACGCCTCAACAAGGGGGGTTTTCCTCGGTATTTACATTATTTAACCGTGCGGGGCCGCAGCTTTGATAAATATCGAACTTTTGTGAGTCCAGCGTGATGGCTGGAGGGGGCGATGCCCGCTTCAGCGGCCAGGGTACTACTTTATATATAGCATGTTATGTATGATGAACGCGGGCTAGAACCTGATTTGTTATAAATTAACTCACCAGTTCGCGCATCCAATCGGGCAGCGTGGTGGCTTTTTGCTTGGGGAAGTCGACCCAGATGGTGGTGGCGCCACCGGCGGCGTAAATGACACCGGGCTGATCAGCGCGCTCCAGTGTGGCCCAACTCTCAAAAGTTGTACGACCGGGATCGCTGACATACATCTTCATCACCACGTCGCCGGGATATTCGAGCTGCTTGTAGAAGTTGCAGAATGCGTTGACGATCACCGGGCCTGAGCCATGCGGGTCGGGCATGCAGCCAGCGGCACGCATCCAGTCGATCCGGCAGGTCTCCAAATACCGGAAATAGGTGGTGTTGTTGACGTGATTCATCGCGTCCATGTCGCCCCAGCGAATCGGGATGGTCATTTGGTAAACCAGTTTTTTCTGTTCCGGAATCTCGAATTTCATGCTTTTATCCTTGGTAAAACAGGCGGCCCACGGCGACCCCGGGTGCTCGGCCAAGCCCAGGGTGCGTGCGCTGCCGCAAACACTTCCATCACCAGCAGCGGTGCGGCGCTGCGCGTGAAGACCGAGCGCCGCGCGGGCAACGTGCGGCTTTCCAGCGCCGCACCGGTGGCGCCCAGCCAGGCTTGCGCCACATGGCGGCGCAACGGGCTGGCGCTGTGCAGACTGGCAAATTGCAGCGGCGTGCGCGCGATGCCATGTTGCCGGAACAGCACATCGGCCAGCGGCCGCGTGCCCAGACCCCGGATGGAGCGCCACGGCCCAGTGGAGTGCGGGTGCGTGGTGACACTGCGGGCGAACACCACGGCGACCCCGTCCACGCGCAACAGCACCTCGCGCACGTAGCCAAGCTGGCGTCGGGCCAACCCCAGGGCGCGCGCCTCATCGGGGAACAGCGCTTGCATGCCCTGGCTGAGCACCTGCACGCTAAAGCGCTGCCCCGCGCCGGCGAGCCGCGCACTGAGCGAGCCGGGCGCGCCGAGCCAGCGTTTGCGGTTGCCACGCTGCACATTGCGGTGCTGCCACAGCTTCATCGGTGCGCCCGGATGCTGGCCAGAATGCCCAGCGTGAACAGCACCGCAGCCGCCCACTGCAGCGCGCCCGGCCAGGCCTGGTCCCACCAGAACGAGTAGAGCAGGGCAAACAAGGTCTCGCTGACAATCAGCTGCCCGCACAAACTGACACTCAGCTGTTGGCTGGCGATATTCCATAGAATGCCCGCGGCCCACGCGGAGCCGACGCCAGTTACTATGCAAATAATAGCTGCTTGCGCAAGCTGATCCTGGGCTAGCAACACTTTGGGCGCAGAACCCGCCACCCACCAAAGGAGCGCCGCGCCAACACCGGTGGCCAGGCCCAGCCAATTGGTCCACTCGGTGGCACTGACCTCGGGGTGCCGCTTGAGCCAGGCCGCGTTCAAAACGGCAAACGCCGTCCAGCACAGCATCGCCGCCGTCGCCAGTGCGACACCGAGCCAGAATTCAGCCCCGTCAGGTTCAGTCGCCAAAACGCCGGGTGCCAGCGCCGTGAGCGTGACGTTCATCATCAACAGCAAACCGGTGGCCGTGAGCAGCAAGCCGGGCAACAGGTGCGACCATTTCAGCCCCAGGGGTTTGCCCAGCAACATGACCCACAGCGGAATGGTGCCCACAATCAGTGTCGGCACCTCGGTGCCAGCGCGCCCAATCGCCAGCGCCAGCAACAGGTAGTAGCCGGTGGCGCCGATCAGGCTCATTCCGAGAGCCGTGACGGCCTGGCGCGCCGTGGGCCGTTGGTGACGGGTCCAGGTGAAGGTCATCGACAGCGCCGACATGACACCAAAGCTGACAAAACGGCCGGCAGTGAGGTCAACCGATGACAACCCCGGCGTCATGCGCGGCACCACAAACACCAAACCCCACAGAGCGCCCGCGGCGAGCCCGGCCAGGATGCCTTTCAGCATCGCCAATTTTCCGCCGGGCCGCCCCAAGGAAAATTCACCCCCCCGGGGGGCAGCGCAGCACACGCAGTGGCAAGCGTGGGGGCCATATTTTTAGACGCCAAAGCCATCGTCGGCCGAAATCACCGCGCCGTTGATGAAATGGCTTTGGTCCGAACACAGCATGACCAGCACGGCGTCCAGGTCTTTGGCTTGCCCGACGCGTTTGCGCGGCAGCATTTGCACCAGTTTTTTACCCTGTTCGGTCTGCCAGTGCTGGTGGTTGATTTCGGTGTCGATGTAGCCCGGGCAAATAGCATTGACGTTGATGCCAAACTTGCCCCACTCCAGCGCCATGGCTCGGGTCATTTGCACCACCGCCGCCTTGCTCATGCAATAAACCCCGATTTGCGGCAGCACGCGCAAGCCCGCCATGGAAGCAATGTTGACGATGCGCCCCCCGGTGTAGCTGCCCGACGCCGCGCCTTTGGCGCGCGCCAGCATTCGCTTGCCAACCTCTTGCGCCACAAAGAAGGCACCCTTGACGTTGGTGTCGAACATGAAGTCATAGTCGTCAGGCGACACGTCCTGCAGGCGCTGCGTGGTGCTGACGCCCGAGTTGTTGACCAGGATGTCAATCGAGCCGACTTCGGTCTCGGCATGCGCCACGGCCGACTTGATGGAATCCATGTCAGTCACGTCGAGTTCAATCACATGGGCGTCGCCGCCCTGCCCTTCAATCTGGGCGCGCAAGTCTTTGAGCTTGTCCACTCGGCGACTCGCCAGCACCACGGCGGCACCGGCACTGGCCAGGGTTTTGGCAAACTGGGCACCCAGGCCACTGGAGGCCCCGGTGATGAATGCCACTCGGCCGGATAGATCAATGTGGTAAGCCATTTAGAGAGTCTCCATCAATAATAAAAGAACGACCGTTCTACTTTTCAAAATCAACGCCTAAAATCATTTTTGCGTTCGACAATCACGGGTCGCAGTCCATTCCCGGACCCGGCCCCATTATCAGATGAGTTCAACCATGACAAACCAGGAAATCTTGGCCCAGTTTGGCCCGCGTGAAGCGATGGAGTACGACGTGGTCGTCGTTGGAGGCGGCGTGGCTGGTCTGGCCACCGCCATCCGTCTCAAGCAACTGGCCACTGAAAAAGGCAAAGAGCTGTCGGTGGTGGTGCTGGAAAAAGGCGCTGAGCCGGGCGCACACATTCTCTCGGGTGCCATCATGGACCCTATTGCCATGAATGAGCTGTTCCCCGACTGGAAGGCGATGGGCGCGCCTTTGAACCAGCCGGTGACCGATGACGCCATGATGTTTCTGAGTGAGAAATCAGGCTATCGCACGCCCAATTTTCTGTTGCCCAAATGCAGCCATAACCACGGCAACTACATCATCAGCCTGGGCGAGCTGACGCGCTGGCTGGCGACCCAGGCTGAAAACTTGGGGGTGGAGATATTCCCCGGCTTTGCTGCCGCCGAGGTGCTGTACACCGAAGACGGATCGGTCAAAGGAGTCGCCACCGGCAACATGGGCGTCAACAAGGAAGGCGAGCCGGGCGAGAACTTCCAGATCGGCATGGAACTCCTGGCCAAATACACTGTTTTTGCCGAAGGTTCACGCGGGCACCTCGGTCGCCAACTGATTGAAAGATTCAAGCTCGACGCAGGTTGTGACCCGCAAGCCTACGGTTTGGGCATCAAGGAGTTGTGGGAGGTGGACCCCTCGCGCCACCAACCGGGCTTTGCCATGCACACCGCGGGTTGGCCGCTGGACAACGCCACCTACGGCGGCTCTTTCATGTACCACATGCCCGACAACAAAATCGCGGTGGGCTTCATCACCGGGCTGAACTACCAAAACCCCTACCTGAGCCCGTTCGAGGAATTCCAGCGATGGAAGACCCATCCCAATGTGCGCTGGTATTTTGAAAACGCGCAAGGCGAAGTCACCGCCAAACGGCTGGCCTACGGCGCACGCGCCATCACCGCCGGTGGTTTGCTGGCGCTGCCCAAGACCGTGTTCCCCGGCGGCGCGCTGGTCGGTTGCGAAGCGGGCTTCCTCAATGTGAGCCGCATCAAGGGCAGCCACACCGCCATCAAGACCGGCATGCTGGCAGCCGAAGCTGCGTTTGACGCCGTCATAGCGGGTCGCCAACATGACGAGCTCAGCGCCTACCCCGAGGCTTTTGAGGCCAGCTGGGTCTTTACCGAGCTGAACAAGGCGCGCAATTTCAAGTCCTGGTTCAAGTACGGCTTGCGCATCAGCACCCTGATGAATGGCATGGAACAGTTCGGTCTGGGCGGCAACATGCCCTGGACCGTTCACCGCGACAAGCCTGACCACGCCTATCTCAAGCCCGCCGCCGAGTGCCAGCCGATTGTTTATCCCAAGCCCGACGGCAAGCTCACCTTTGACCGCCTAAGCAGCGTCTTCATCGGCAACGTCAGCCATGAAGAAAACCAGCCCGCGCACCTGACATTGAAAGATGCCAGCGTGGCGGTCGCCATCAACCTGGCCAAATACGCCGGGCCCGAGGCGCGCTACTGCCCGGCCGGGGTTTATGAGTTTGTCAAGAACGATGACGGCAGCGACCGTCTGCAGATCAACGCTTCCAACTGCGTGCATTGCAAGACCTGCGACATCAAGGACCCGACGCAAAACATCGTCTGGGTCACGCCCGAAGGCGGCGGCGGACCGAATTACGCGGGGATGTAGTTGTAAAATCCGCCGGGTCAGGAGAGAGCCAGCCCCGTGAGGTGGCCGCCGAAGGCGCAGAGTTGCTGATCGCAGCAGTTTGAACGCTCAGGCAAAAGGACTGACAAACGCTTGAGCATTGCCCAATGTTTAAGCGATTCCCCACTGGAGAGAGGTCACCGTCGGCGCCTGCGCTGCGGCTGATCCACCGAAGGAGGCTCCACGTGAGTTCTCGCCAAAAGAATCACATCGATCGCACCACCCTTGTAAGCGAGAGCAGGATAAAATAAGTCCGTCTCGCCCTTACTTGCCCGCGAAGCATGAGCATCGCGGGCAG
>JANYHL010000114.1 GCA_025359085.1 Gammaproteobacteria bacterium | reverse complement strand
ACGACGCGTACGAACGCGCTACGTCGGTGTATTTCCCGCGCCGCGTGATCCCGATGCTGCCGGAGAAGCTCTCCAACGGACTGTGTTCCCTCAACCCTGAGGTCGAACGCTTGTGCATGGTGTGCGACATGATGATCAGCTTGGATGGCGAGGTCTCGGCTTACCAGTTTTACCCGGCGGTGATGTGGAGCCACGCTCGCTTTACCTACACCGAGGTGGCCGCGATCCTGGCCAATACGCGCGGGCTCGAGGCCGTCAAGCGCCAAGAGCGGGTGCCAGATTTGATCAATCTGCACGATGTCTATCAGGTCTTGCTGAAGGCGCGGGCACGCCGCGGTGCGGTCGATTTTGAAACGGTTGAGACGCAGATCGTGTGCGATGAGGGCGGACGCATTGAGAAAATCATCCCGCGCACGCGCAATGATGCGCACAAAATTGTGGAGGAAGCGATGCTGGCGGCCAACGTCTGCAGCGCCGACTTTATTGCCCAGAGCAAGCAGACCGGCTTGTTTCGGGTGCATGAAGGCCCGACACCCGAGAAAAAAGAAATTCTGCGTAACTACCTCAAAGTCACCGGCGTGGGGCTTTCCATCAGTGACGATCCCTCGCCGCGCGAGTTTCAGGCCATTGCCAACGCCACCAAAGACCGGCCCGACGCCCAGCAGATTCACTCGATGCTGCTGCGCTCCATGCAGCAGGCGATTTACACGCCGGTCAACGAGGGCCATTTTGGCCTGGCGTTCGAGGCCTACACCCATTTCACCAGCCCGATCCGGCGCTACCCTGATTTGCTGGTGCACCGGGTCATCAAGGCGATTCTGGCCAAGACCCGGTACCACTTGCCGGTGCTGCCGCTGCCGGGCGAGGCCCATGCCAAGCTCTCACGGCGTCTCGAAAAAGGTCTGGCCGCACGCGTGCCAGAGCCGGGTCAAAAGCCGAAAAAATTGAGTGCTGAAACCCAGGCCTGGCAAGCTGCCGGCATGCATTGCAGTGCCAACGAACGTCGCGCGGACGAAGCCAGCCGGGACGTTGAAGCCTGGCTCAAGTGCAAGTACATGCGTGAGCACCTTGGCGAAGAGTACGCGGGCGTGGTCAGCTCCGTGACCAGCTTCGGTATTTTTGTCACGCTTGATGCCATGTATGTCGAGGGGCTGGTGCATATCACGGAGCTCGGGGGCGATTATTTCAAGTTTGATGAGATGCGCCAGGAGTTGCGCGGCGAGCGCACCGGTATGCGCTACGCCATTGGCACCCGGCTGCAGGTGCAGGTCAGCCGGGTCGACCTGGATGGGCGCCGCATCGATTTCCGGCTGCTTCACGAGGGCGAAAGTGAGCTTGCACGGGCCGGCAAAGACAAAGAATTGCCGCGCGCTGCTGGCAGCCGTGAAGCGCCTGCTGGTGAGTCTGAAAACGCAGCGGGCAAGCGCCGCGCACGAAAAATTTCGGAACCCGATGGGCGCTCGCCAAAGTCCGCCGGCAAGAGCAAAGAGCCAGGGCGTAAGACGCGTCGGCGCTCCTGAGCCGAGGGCATTCAATTTTTAACAGGCAACAGCGATGACCCCTCATTCAAAAGTGGCCATCGTCACCGGCGCTGGCAGCGGCATTGGCAAGGCGGTTGTGCTGGCACTGCTGGCGCACGGCTACCGGGTGGTGTTGGCCGGTCGCCGCCCGGGGCCACTGGCAGAAGTGATCGCCTTGGGTGCGGCGCCAGAGCGTTCGTTGGCCGTGCCCACCGATGTGTCCGACGCTGGTTCTGTGAATGCGCTATTTGATGCCGCGGTGAGTGCGTTTGGCCGGGTCGATGTGCTGTTCAACAATGCCGGTGTCAATGCACCCGGTATTCCCCTGGAAGACCTGACGCTGGCGCAATGGAAAAATGTGGTCGACATCAACCTCACCGGTATGTTCCTGTGCATCCAGCAGGCCTTCAGGGTGATGAAGGCGCAGACACCACGCGGGGGACGCATCATCAACAACGGCTCCATCTCCGCCACCACGCCACGCCCTGACTCGATAGCCTACACCGCGACCAAACATGCCGTCACGGGCCTGACCAAGGCGGCGTCTCTCGACGGCCGCAAATACGATATTGCTGTTGGGCAAATTGACGTTGGCAATGCCGCTACTGAGATGGCCCAACGCATGGCGACTGGCATTGTGCAGGCCCATGGTGAGAGGGCGATCGAACCCCTGATGGATGTGAACATCGTCGGCCAATCGGTGTTGTTCATGGCCGATTTACCCTTGCATGCGAATGTGATGTTCCACACTGTGATGGCGACCAAGATGCCGTTTGCCGGGCGCGGTTAAGTTTTATTGAAGGCGGGTTCAAGTATGAAGTGCGACCTTGATTAACCGAAGGTGGCAGGCGATTGCTGTTATGCTGTTTGACTTCCCTCAAGAGGATACAGCCTATGAAAACCCTGCTGGCAATTTGCTTGATTGTCGCGGCCTCATTCGCCACATCCGTTGGGGCGGGTGAAATGTCCGCCCTCATTCCGCCTTACACCTCCATCCTTACGGGAGATGTCCTCGCGATCAAGGATGTTGATATTTATCCCTACCCTCGGCCCGAGTCCCAGGAGGGCGAGGCTTGGGTGGCGGTCGGCCAGGCTGACGAACTAAAGGACATGCCGCTTCGGGTTGGTGGCAAGGTCGTGAAGTACAACTCTGGAATCATGGAAAAGAACTGGATTGATCTGCGCACTGACAAGGATTTTGGTTCAGGCGATTCCTGCAAAGTATTCACCCAAGAAACGACAAAGAAGGTCTGAGTGTTTTCAATAGGCGTCGCTCATGTCGAATGCGCTGTACCCGATAAGTCGATCGCAGCGGCAAGGGTGCGGCGCCGAAACAGGCGCTTGCCACTCCCGGGATGGTCACCATGCTCACCCATATAAATCACCTTGCCCTGGTGGGCGACCTCATGCAGCAAATGAGCGTGTACTTGGTGGTGGCCTACCTTCTGAGCAAGACGCCACTGTTCGCGCCGCTGATGCAGGTGACCGTCCGCCTGCCCGATAAGCTCGTCTGTTATTTTGTCTTCTCTGGCTTCTGCATCATGGGCACCTATCTTGGCTTCCAGATCGAAGGCGCAATTGCCAATACGCGTGCGATCGGAGCCGTGCTTGGCGGTCTTCTGGGCGGCCCCCTGGTTGGCCTGGCGGTCGGCCTCACGGGCGGTCTGCACCGCTATTCACTCGGTGGTTTTTCGGCTTCGGCGTGTGCCGTTTCAACCATCACAGAAGGCATCATCGGCGGCTATGTTCATCTCTATCTGTTGCGCCGCCATCAAGTCGTCCGGCTGCTCAGCCCGATGATTGCGTTTGGTACGACGCTCGTCGCCGAACTGGCCCAGATGAGCATCATTTTGCTGATGGCCAAACCCTCCGATCAGGCCGTGCGTCTGGTCGCGCAGATCACGCTACCTATGGTCCTGACCAACTCGTTTGGCGCCGCCATGTTCATGCGCCTGATCCTGGATCGCCGGGAAACAATGGAAAAGTATTCGATAGCATTCTCGGCCAAAGCCCTGCGCATCGCCGAGCGTTCCGTTGGCGTCTTGATGCAGGGCTTCAATGAGCAGAACTGCACCCGCATGGCCACCATCATTCAGGAAGAAACCGGTGTCGGCGCAGTGGCCATTACCGATTGCGAGAAGCTGCTTGGATTTGTCGGCATTGGCGCTGACCACCACCTGCCGGGCACACCCATTGCTTCACCACATACTTTTTATGCGATTACCCACAATGAAGTCGTTTATGCCGACGGCGCTGCGGTGCCCTATTGCTGCTCGGTGTCCAAGGACTGCAAATTGGGCTCCTGCCTGGTTATTCCTCTGCGCGGCGAGCAGAACCGGGTATTCGGGACAATTAAGCTTTATGAACCCACTTCGAAATTCTTTTCCTCGCTCAACCGCACTCTGGGCGAAGGTATTGCCCGTCTTCTCTCCAATCAGGTTCTGGCTGGGAAAATAGAGGAGCAGAAACGACTGCTGGCACAATCAGAAATCAAACTGCTGCAGGCGCAGATCAATCCGCACTTCCTGTTCAATGCGCTGAATACGCTGGCGGCGGTCATTCGACGCGATCCGGAAGCGGCTCGACATCTCGTGCACTACCTCTCCACTTTCATTCGCAAGAGCCTCAAGCGCGTCGGCAATGACGCCACGCTCAAGGATGAAATCGAACACGTTGATGCCTATTTGTGCATTGAACTTGCGCGCTTTGCTGACCGCCTCAATGTGGAAATCACGATTGCAGACGAGTTGCTGGGTCTGCGGCTACCGACTTTTTCCTTGCAGCCCATTGTTGAGAATGCCATCAAATACGGTATTTCGCAGATGCTTGAACCGGGCAAGATCACCATCAGCGCGCAGCTGGAAAACAAATTGTTAACTATTTTTGTCGAGGACAGCGCCGGCCTGTACCAGCCCCGACCGGATAGCGACGGCCTGGGCATGAGCCTGGTGGATCGACGCATCAAGCTTCGTTACGGTGCCGCCTTTGGGTTGGACGTGACGTGCCAGCCAGAGTGTTTTACACGGGTCTCCATCTGCCTGCCAGTTGAACAAGAGCTTGTCCCATGCTAACCACATTGATCATTGATGACGAAGCCCCGTCCCGGGAGGAACTCAAAGCGCTGCTGGCGGTGGAGCCCGACGTGGATATCCTGGGAGAGTGCGCGAATGCCATCGAAGGGTTGGCAGCCATCCACCGCCTCCGTCCGGACGTTGTGTTCCTGGACATTCAGATGCCGCGCGTGAGTGGCCTGGAAATGGTCAGCATGATCGAATCCTCCGCCCTGCCGCATATCGTGTTTGTGACCGCTTACGACGAGCATGCCCTGAAAGCATTTGAGGAACACGCGGCGGACTACCTCCTGAAACCGATTGATCCACAACGCCTCGCTAGAACACTGAATTGGTTGCGCGCTGGCGCACACCCCTCGCCCAAGGTCTTTCCGGGATCCGGCAATGCGCTGCGCCAGATTCCCTGTATTGCTCGCAACCGGATATTTTTACTGCAACTCGATGCCGTCGAATTCGTCCACACCGACATTGCTGGCGTGCAGGTGGTGGGCAACAAGCGACAGGGGACCACCGAGCTGACTTTGAAGCTCCTGCAGGAGCGCACGCCGTTGATCCGCTGCCATCGGCAGTACCTCGTCAACATCGACCAGATCGCCGAGATCGAGTTGCTGGAGAATGGCGCGGCTGAAATCCTCACCCACAGCGGCAAATGTGTCCCCGTCAGTCGTCGGTACCTGCGCGAGATGAAGGACAGACTGCTCATTGCCTGAGCCACAGGGCTGCCGTTCAGCGTGCCTGAAGCACCGCTCAATCCTCCAGGAAGCCGCTCGCCAAATAGTCGGCAATCCAGCCGTTAAACCCGCTATATTCCACCCGCACTACCTTGGGGAAGGGGCGCTGCGAGCCGCCCAATTTTTTTGAACGGTGGCTCTATAGCCGGTTTTTCAGGCTGGGATGATCGGTATTTTTCGAGGCGGCTGCAACGGGTTTTCCAGAATCCGTGGCCGACCGTCTGACCATAACTTATTGCTGGAGGGGTCATGAATCTCGTTTCCAAACATGCCATTTGGTGGCTCTTGACGCTGGTCGGGGTATTCTCCCTGGGCACCGTGGCGCTATCTCGAGGCGAGACAATCAACGCCTTGTGGATCATTACGGCTGCAATTTCAATCTATCTGGTCGCGTACCGCTACTACAGCCTGTATATCGCCGACAAGGTCTTGCAACTCGATCCGACCCGGGCCACGCCGGCGGTGCGCCACAACGACGGCCTTGATTACGTTCCCACCAACAAGTATGTTCTGTTCGGGCATCACTTCGCCGCCATTGCCGGTGCGGGCCCCCTGGTCGGGCCGGTGCTGGCAGCGCAGATGGGTTACCTGCCGGGAACGCTCTGGCTCATCGTCGGAGTGGTGCTGGCGGGTGCGGTGCAGGACTTCATGGTGCTGTTTGTATCGACGCGCCGAGACGGCCGCTCACTGGGCGACCTCGTCAAGTCGGAACTCGGCCTCGTCCCGGGCATGATCGCCCTGGTCGGCACCTTCGTGATCATGGTGATCATCCTCGCGGTGTTGGCGCTGATTGTGGTCAAAGCGCTGGCCGCCAGCCCATGGGGCACCTTCACGGTGGCCGCGACCATTGTCATTGCCATGTTCATGGGCGTTTACAGCCGTTTTCTTCGCCCCGGACGCGTGGGCGAAGTATCGATCATCGGCCTTGTGTTGCTGATCGCCTCCATCATTATGGGCGGCCAGGTGGCGCAAAGTCCGATGTGGGCGCCGCTGTTCACTTTCGACGCCAAACAGCTAAGCTGGATGTTGATCATCTACGGTTTTGTGGCATCGGTCTTGCCCGTGTGGTTGCTGCTCGCCCCGCGTGACTATCTGTCGACCTTCCTGAAAATCGGAACCATCGTCGGCTTGGCGCTGGCCATGATCTTTGTCGCACCGAATTTGCGCATGCCGGCGGTCACGCAGTTTGTCGACGGCACCGGCCCGGCCTGGTCGGGGAGCCTCTTCCCGTTCATCTTTATCACGATTGCCTGCGGTGCGGTTTCAGGATTCCATGCGCTGATCGCGTCCGGCACCACCCCCAAGCTGCTCGACAACGAAAAGAATGCCCGCATGATCGGTTATGGCGCCATGTTGGTGGAGTCCTTCGTGGCCATCATGGCGATCGTGACGGCCTCGGTAATCGATCCGGGCGTGTATTTCGCCATGAACAGCCCGGCCGCGATCATTGGCACCAGCGTCGAAGGCGCCGCACAGGTCATCTCCCAGTGGGGTTTTATCATCACCCCTGAGGTGCTGATTCAAGTCGCCAAGGATGTGGGTGAAAACACCATTCTCTCGCGTGCCGGGGGTGCGCCCACGCTGGCAGTGGGCATGGCCCAGATTTTTTCCCAGGTGATTGGCGGCAAAGCCATGATGGCCTTCTGGTACCACTTCGCCATCCTGTTCGAGGCGCTGTTCATCCTGACCGCGTGTGACGCCGGTACGCGGGCCGGACGCTTCATGCTGCAGGATCTGCTGGGCACCTTTGTTCCCGCCTTGAAGCGGACCAACTCCTGGACTGCCAGCCTGATCGCCACCGGTCTGTGCGTTGCGGCCTGGGGCTATATTCTTTACCAAGGTGTGGTCGATCCTCTTGGCGGCATCAACAGCCTTTGGCCGCTGTTCGGTATTTCCAATCAGATGCTCGCTAGTGTTGCGCTCATGCTGTGCACGGTGGTGCTGTTCAAAATGAAGCGGCAGAAATATGCCTGGGTCACCATTTTGCCAACCGTCTGGCTGTTGATCTGCACCCTGGCGGCGGGCTGGGAGAAGGTCTTTGACAGCAATTCAAAAATTGGATTCCTTGCTCTGGCCAACAAGTTCCAGGCGGCGGTGGACAAGGGCGTGCTTCTCGCTCCGGCAAAAAGCCTTGAACAGATGAAGCAGATTGTTTTCAATAACTACCTGGACGCCGCACTCGCCGTCTTCTTCATCTTCGTGGTGGTCAGCATGTTGTACTACACGGTCATCGCCTGCATGAAGGCTTTGCGTGAGGACAAGCTCACGAGCTGTGAATCGCCCTACGTAGCCCTGCCTGCCGCCGCCGTTTGACATGTTCTTCAACGATTTATCAACCGTTGGCAAGTACCTCGGGCAGGCTGCGAGACAGATGGTGGGCCTGCCGGACTATCAAACCTATGTCAGGCACAGGCGCCTTATTCATCCCGACTTGCCGGTCATGACCGAGACCGAATTCTTTCGGGATCGGCAGGAGGCACGTTACGGCTCTGGACGCTCTGGGGGGTGTTGTTAATCCGGCGTGGGCAGCCGCGAATCATCAAAGCGCAGCTGGTCGTCCTGCGGCTTCCCTCAGGGGGTTGCTGCGGCGTGGCGGGCAAGCTCTGTCGCGACCAAGGCGCGACTGCTTGGCCATTGGTCGGCCGCCTGGCCATGTCGGTAGACCGCCTGGCACGCTGCCTCAAAGGTCTGCAGTCCAGCCGCCAGGCCGGCGCCCACCATGCCGGCCAGCACATCACCGGTACCCGCGGTGGCAAGACGTGCATTGCCGGTGGGATTGATGACGGGTATTTGCCCGGGTGCTGCAATGATGGTGCCCGAGCCCTTGAGCACGATCGTGCAGCCAAAACGCCGGGCCAGTTGCTGGGCAGCCGCCAAGCGGTCGTGTTGCACCTGAGGCGCGCTGCTGCCCAGCAGGCGGGCGGCTTCCAGCGGGTGCGGCGTCAGTACGGTGGCAGCATCACGCTGGCTGCGGGCGCTCAGCAAGGCCTGTAGCTGAGGGTCGTCTGCTATTGAGTTAATAGCATCTGCATCAATAACGACGGGGGCTACAGTCGATAAAACCTTGAGCAACTGGCTGCGCACGGCGTCGCCCCCTCCACAGCCGCAAACGACCGTCATGGCGGACAGGTCAAGCGCATCGACCGGGCGGAACATCAGCTCGGGTTGGTTGGTATTCACGCTCAGCGTGCCGCCGTCGAGCAAGCCGACAAAAACCCGTCCGGCGCCCGCGTGCAGCGCGGCAGAGGCCGCCAGCAGGGCGGCACCGGTCATGCCTGGTGCGCCGCCCACCACGGCGACATCGCCGTAGCTGCCTTTGTGCGAGGCATGCAGGCGCGGGGTAGCTGGCGACGCGCCCGCCAGCCAGGCGCTGGGCGCAAGCGGTGCTTGCGCCCCAGCAGGGGGGTGATCCACGTCCAGGTCAGCCAGCCAGACGCTGCCCGCCGCATCGCGCCCCTGCGCGGTGAACAAGCCGGGTTTGAGCGTGAGCAGGCTCAGGGTGTGGGTGGCCTGGACGCTGAGATGGCTCACGGCGCCGGTGTCGGCGTGCAGGCCGGTAGGCAGGTCCACCGCCAGCACCGGTCGCTGGCTGGCGTTGATCAACCCGATCCAGTCGGCCAGGCGGCCCTCCGGTTCCCGCAGCGGGCTGCCGATGCCCAGCAAGGCATCGATGCAAAAATCAAAGTCGTCCGGCGGCGCCGCTGAGAAGCTGACGCCGGCCGCCAGCGCGCGCTGGTAGGAAACCGCAGCGTCTGGGGGCGCTTCGCTTGCGCTGGCGAGCCAGGTGACCACCGGTTGCTTGCCCCAGTGCTGCAAGTGCATGGCGGCTTCCATGCCGTCGCCGCCGTTGTTGCCGGGGCCGCAGGCGATCCAGATGCGCTGGGCGTGCGGCGCCAGGGCGAGTGCCAATTTCGCCAGTGAAAGCCCGGCGCGCTGCATTAACGTGTGCGGCGGCAGGTTGGCCTGGGCGGCGTGTTCGATCTGGCGTGTGGCGGCGACGCTGAACAAGGCGTGGGGGGCGCTGAAGTCAATTTTTAGCATCAGGTACTGAACTCGTAGGTCCCGCCTTCCCGGAGCAACCGACAGTCGAGGTCCCAGGATTGTGGCGGATTTTGGTGCAGCGCTGGCCGGAAAGCGCTTACCAGTGCATTGTCGCTGTGGGCCAGCACAGGGTGGATGCAATTGAGCAGGCCCCCGGAATGTCCGGTTTCAACGAGTCAGGCCCTCCATGCCGAGTCCGTTGAGGTCGATCTCAGGGGTTTTACCTGCTACCAGGTCGGCCAAGGCCCGGGCTGAGCCGCAACTCAAGGCCCAGCCGCTGTCCCCGTGGCCCAGGTTCAGCCACAGGCCCGGCACACCGCTGGCCCCCACCATCGGCGCGCCGTCGGGCAGCATCGGGCGTGCGCCTTGCCACTCCTGCACGCCGCCTGACAGCTTGGCGGCGCCGGGGAACCAGTCGTGCAACACCCGGTACAGGGTTTGCAGCGCGTTGGCGCGCTTGTGTCCGGGTACACCGCCCAGCTCGGCCAGGCCAGACACACGCACCCGATTGCCCAGGCGTGTCATGGCCACTTGGTGGCGTTGATCGAGCACGCCACTGCGCGGCGCGTTGAGCGACTCGCGAATCGGGGCGCTGATCGAGTAGCCCTGCACGGCGGCCAGCGCCAAGCGGATGCCCAAGGGGCCGAGCAGGCGCGCCGAATCCGCTCCGGCGCAGATCACTGCGGCTTCAAAGGGGCGTGCGCTGGTGTCGCCCGCGACGGTGAGCGTGAGGCCGCGGGCGCTGTTGATGTGCGTGACTTCGGTGTTGAAGGCCAATGTGACACCACGGTGCTGGCACTCGTTTTTGAGCAGCAGGGCAAACTGGCGGCAGTTGGCCACTTGCGCATCGGGCAACTGAATGGCACCAAAAAACGCCGTGTCAGGACTCAAGGCGGGCTCGATCTTGCGGGCGTCGAGTGCGCTCAATTCTTTGAACTCCCGGCCTGCTTCACGCAGCAGCTGCAGGCCAGATTGCATCGCCTTGCTATCCTGTTCGGAGCGCAGCAGCATCAGCAGGCCCTCGCTGTGCTCGTAGTCCAGTTTTAAATCCGCCGCAAGGTGGTGCAAACGTTCAAGGCTGTAGCTGGCCAAGCGCTGTAACTGAGCCAGATGGCCCTGATCGCCGCGGCGCGCGCGCTGCCATTTCCAGAACCAGGCCAGTTCGTGCGCGGCAATGGGCCAGCGCAGTTTGATCGGGGCCGGGCTGAAAAAATGACTGACGTCCCGTCGCGGCAGGCCCGGGGCCACGATACCGGCATTGGCAAAGCTGGCTTCTTCCGCCGCCGCACCGCGGCGCTCCAGCACGGTGACTTCGTGCCCATCACTGGCCAGCTCATAGGCCGTGGTGACGCCAATGATGCCGGCGCCAATAACTGCAATCTTCATGAATCCCTTTTTTCTTAAGCCCAATCAGGCTCTAGCCCTCGTGTATCAAGCAGAAGTAGCTATTGTATTTGTAGTATTTTTTCGATCTGGAGCGCGATGTTGAGCACGGAGTCGTCGCGCAGCGCACCGGCCCATACCATCAAACCCACGGGCAATTCATCGGCAGCCTGGCACGGTAGCGACAGTGCGCAGCCATCGAGCATGTTGACCACGCTGGTGTTGCGCAGCAGCAGGGCGTTGACGCGGAAAAAAGCGACGTCGCGCTCGGACCCTGGCGCCAGCTCCGCGATCGGTGGCGCCACGATCGGCACGGTGGGCGACAACACGGCGTCAAAACCCTGCAGGGCGGTTGTCATCTGGCTGATCCAGCGTTGCCGCTCGCGCAGCAGCGTGATGTAGTCATAGGCGCTCATGCTGGCACCGCGCTGGATGCGGCTTGCCACACGCGGGTCGTAGGCCGCCGCATGGCGCTCAAGCAATTGGCGATGCCAGGCGTAACTTTCAGCCGCCGCCAAGCTGCCAGCGGCCTGAATCAAGGGCAGTTGGTTGATCTCGGTCAGCGCGATTTCTTCTATCCTGGCCCCGGCCCGGCGCAGGGTGGCCAGGGTACGCTGCCAGGCGCGCGACACGGTAGCGTCCAGCTTGTCCTGCATCAGGGTGCTGGCGACAGCCAAGCGGTAGGCGGCCAAGGGTGCAGCGCTGCGGGTCACCTGGCGTTGGGCCAACAGCTCGTGCGCCAGCATCGCGTCACGCACGCTGCGGGTCAGGGCGCACACCGTGTCAAGCGTGCTGGACAAGGGCAGGGTGCCTTGGGTGGGCACCCGGCGGGCGGTGCTTTTGAAGCCAACAATGCCGGTCAATGCGGCCGGAATGCGGATGGAGCCGCCGGTGTCGCTGCCCAGGCCGATGAATGCGGCGCCGGTGGCCACCGACACGGCAGCGCCCGACGATGACCCGCCAGGAATGCGCGCCACATCGGTGCTGCACGGGTTGACGGGCATAGCGAAGTGCGGGTTGGTGCCGACACCCGAGAACGCAAACTCCACCATGTGGGTGCGCCCCATGAAGGCCGCGCCCGCGCGGCGCAAACGCGCCACGGCCGGACTGTCTTGGCCGGCCGGCGGAGCATCTTTAAGGACGACCGAGCCGGCGCAGGTGGTTTGTCCCGCCAGATCAAACAGATCCTTGACGGAAACGGCCAGGCCCGCCAGCGGTTGATTCTGGATGTTCGGGGCCCGCGCCACGGCGCGCGCCTCGGCAAAAGTGGTTTGCAGGAAAGCATGCTGGCAGGCGGTCGATTGCGCGGCGTCAATGGCGCTCTCAATTTCAGTGCTGGTCTGGGTTTGGCCGCTACGCAAGCGGTGCCGGGTGGCGTGGAGGTCTGCAAGCATGGAATTGGCGGCTATAATTGTCGGGCTTTGCTGGATGGCCTGAGGGGTCATTTGGTGAGCAAATCAGCAAACCAGTTTCATCAAGGTGTTGCAACTTTTACCGGCGCTTTTCCAAGCGTCGTCAAGAGTGGCAAAAAAGAACTGGATTTTAGACCTAACCTTTGGAATTAATTATGGCAATTACCATGCGCGAAATGCTGGAAGCCGGTGTCCATTTTGGCCACCAAACCCGCTTCTGGAACCCAAAAATGGCCCCGTTCATCTTCGGCCATCGCAACAAAATTCACATTATCAACCTGGAAAAATCGCTGCCGATGTTCCAGGAGGCCGCCAAGTTTGTGAGCCAGGTTTCCGCCCGGCGCGGCACCGTGCTGATGGTGGGTACCAAGCGCCAGGCGCGTGAGACCGTCGCCCTGGAGGCCCAGCGTGCCGGCGTGCCTTATGTTGATCAGCGTTGGCTCGGTGGCATGTTGACCAACTTCAAGACGGTCAAGACCTCCATCAAACGCCTCAAAGACATGAAGATCCAGCAAGAAGCAGGTCTGGACAGCTTGAGCAAGAAAGAGCAACTGATGTTCGCCCGCGAACTCGCCAAGCTGGAACGCGACATCGGTGGCATTCAGGATATGACGGTGCTGCCGGATGCAATTTTTGTGATTGACGTCGGTTTCCACAAAATCGCGATTGCCGAAGCCAAAAAGCTCGGCATTCCCCTGATTGCCGTGGTCGACACCAATCACTCGCCTGAAGGAATTGATTACATCATTCCTGGCAACGATGACTCTTCCAAGGCGGTTATTTTGTATGCTCGCGGCATTGCCGATGCGATCATCGAAGGTCGTTCCAATGCAGTGGATGATGTGGTCAAGGCCATCGTCGCCGACAGCTCGGATGAATTTGTTGAAGTGAACGAAGCAGCTGCCTGAGCTGTCTGCTGCCCTAATAAAGGGGGCTTCTGAGCCCCTTTTTTGAGTCCTTTTAAATATTTGAACTGATGACGGAGAAAATAATGGTTGCAATTAGCGCAAGCATGGTGGCTGAACTGCGTGGCAAAACGGATGCGCCCATGATGGAATGCAAACGCGCCCTGACCGAGGCGCAAGGCGACATGGTCAAGGCCGAAGAACTGCTGCGCGTCAAGCTTGGCAGCAAAGCCGGCAAGGCCGCCGGTCGGATCACGGCCGAAGGCGTGATCACCAGCTACATGGAGGGTGACGTGGGCGCTTTGCTCGAAGTGAACTGCGAAACCGACTTTGTTACCAAGAATGACAGCTTTTTGGCCTTGGCCAATACGGCGGCGCAACTGATTGCGAAGAACAACCCGGCTGATTTGGCGGCGCTGGCGGCCCTGCCTTACGTCCTGGATGGCTTTGGGCCGACGCTCGAAG
The DNA here is from genome assembly GCA_025359085.1 of Gammaproteobacteria bacterium. Taxonomy (GTDB): domain Bacteria; phylum Pseudomonadota; class Gammaproteobacteria; order Burkholderiales; family Burkholderiaceae_C; genus Rhodoferax. Next base: position 6,010 of record JANYHL010000114.1, on the reverse strand, counting down.
ACGTGCGCAAGGGCCTGATCGGCAAGATCGGCGAGAACATGAGCTTTCGCCGCTTCAAGCGTTTTGCATCAGGTGCCAAGCTGGCCACTTATTTGCACGGCACCCGTATTGGCGTCGTGGTTGAATTTGAAGGTGACGCCACGGCTGCCAAGGATGTGGCGATGCACATCGCTGCCATGAAGCCAGTGGCTTTGTCCAGCGCTGATGTGCCCGCCGAACTGGTCGCCACCGAGCGTTCGGTCGCAGCCGCCAAAGCCGCCGAAGATGCGTCAGTGGCGACGGCTGCTGGCAAGCCGGTTCAATCGGCCGAGATCGTGACCAAGCGCATTGAAGGTGGCGTACAGAAATACCTGAAGGAAGTGTCGCTGTTCAACCAGTCATTCGTGAAGAACGACAAGCAGACGGTGGAGCAGATGCTCAAGGCCGCCGACACCACCGTGAAGGCTTTTACACTGTATGTGGTGGGCGAAGGCATCGAGAAAAAGGGCTGTGATTTCGCTGCTGAAGTGGCGGCCCAGCTGGCTGCGGCCAAACAGGCAAGCTGATTGCCCTTGTGCCTGCGAAAACCCGCTATTTGAATGTCCAGGTTCGGATCGAAACCATGGGTTTGAACTTGGATTTATTCCGCTCAACCGTCATCACATCAGGAGTTCATCATGTCCGTCGCCAAACCAGCCCATAAGCGTATTTTGCTCAAGCTGTCAGGCGAAGCCCTGATGGGCGATGACCAGTTTGGCATTAACCGTGACACCATTGTGCGCATGGTCGATGAGATTGCCGAAGTCACCCGTCTCGGGGTTGAGCTGGCGGTGGTCATTGGCGGGGGCAATATTTTTCGGGGTGTGGCGGGCGGCTCGGTTGGGATGGATCGGGCGACTGCCGATTACATGGGCATGTTGGCCACGGTCATGAATGCCCTGGCCCTGGGTGACACCATGAACAAGGCGGGCCTGACCGCACGCGTCATGTCGGCGATTGCGATTGAGCAGGTGGTGGAGCCTTATGTCCGACCCAAGGCACTGCAATACCTGGAAGAAGGCAAAGTGGTCATTTTTGCCGCCGGTACCGGCAACCCGTTTTTCACCACCGATACAGCCGCAGCGTTGCGCGGTGCTGAAATTGGTGCCGAGGTGGTGCTGAAAGCGACCAAGGTTGATGGTGTTTACACCGCCGATCCGAAGAAAGACCCGCACGCTACCCGCTATAGCAAAATTTCATTTGATGACGCGATGGCGCAAAACCTGGGCATCATGGACGCCACGGCGTTTGCCTTGTGTCGCGATCAAAAATTACCGATCAAGGTATTCTCTATCTTGAAGCATGGTGCCCTCAAGCGCGTGGTGATGGGCGAAGATGAAGGCACCTTGGTCTATGCCTGAGCGTGTCAAAATTCCCGCCTTTGACAGGGCCCAGTGAATAGCCAAGTGAGGAGAAAAACATGACGATTGCCGAGATAAAGAAAACGGTTGAAGGCAAGATGGATCAATCCATCGAAGCGTTCAAAAACAACCTGACCAAGATTCGGACCGGCCGCGCCAACCCCGCGTTGCTGGACTCCGTGCACGTTGACTATTACGGTGCCATGCTGCCGATCAGTCAGGTGGCCAATGTGTCCTTGCTGGATGCCCGCACCATCAGCGTGCAACCCTGGGAAAAGGGCATGGGCGCCAAGATCGAAAAAGCCATTCGCGACAGCGATCTGGGGCTCAACCCATCATCCATGGGTGATTTGATCCGCGTCCCCATGCCCGCCATGTCGGAGGAGCGGCGCAAGGAACTCACCAAAGTGGTCCGCAGTGAAGGCGAAGGGGCCAAGATCGCGGTACGCAATTTGCGCCGGGATGCCAATGAATCGATCAAAAAAGCGGTGAAGGACAAGCTGGCCTCGGAAGATGAGCAAAAACGCTGCGAGACCGACATCCAGAAAGTGACGGACCGGCACATCATCGTGATCGACCAACTGGTGGCGGCCAAAGAGCAAGACCTCATGGCGGTCTGACTTGCACCGACCTTGTTCCATGTCTATTTTGCCCACCGCTCTGCTGTCCCACTTGGGGTGCCGACGGTTGTGCCCAGCTTTGCTTGAGATCAACTAGATGTTGAAGCAACGCGTTATCACCGCCCTGGTCATGTTGCTTATCTTGCTGCCGGCCATGTTCTATCGCTCGCCTGAGCCCTTTTGTGCCATCGCTCTGTTGCTGATTGCCGCCGGTGCGTGGGAATGGGCGCGCCTGAACGGCTATGCCCAGTCGGCTGCGCTTGGCGTTGGCGTGGTCAGCGGCTTGCTGTGTGCGGCGGCCTGGTGGTCAGGCTGGCTGGATCGCTCACTCGCCGGGCTTTGGCTGGCCGCCGGTGCGATTTGGGTGCTCGCTGGCGCCTGGGTCTTGTATCGGGGGGTGGCTGCCTGGGCGGTTCATCCTCGGGCGTTGCGGCTGCTGGCCGGTTTGCTGGCGCTGTGCGTGGCCTGGCTGGCCGTGGCGCAGGCCAGGGTGATCGGCATCAATTTTTTGCTCTCCATCCTGGTGCTGGTGTGGGTGGCGGACATCGGCGCCTATTTTGCGGGCCGCACCTTCGGCGGACGTTTTAGCCGCAGCAAACTGGCGCCCAGCATCAGTCCCGGCAAAAGTTGGGAAGGGGTTTGGGGCGGCATGGCCGGCGTGATGGCGCTGGCCTTTGCCTGGCGCTGGGCCGATGCCGCCTGGGCTGGCAACGTACCGAGTTTTTACACCCAACTGGCTCGCCAGAGTGGCTGGTTGCTGCTGATTGCAGCCATCTTTATGACGGCGATGAGCGTGGTGGGCGACTTGTTTGAGTCGCTGGTGAAGCGCAGCGCGGGCGTCAAGGACAGCAGCGGCTTGCTGCCGGGTCATGGCGGTGTGCTCGACCGGGTGGACGCCTTGTTGCCCACCTTGCCGCTGGCCATGATGCTTTACTCGGTGTGGCAGTCCTGATGAATGATGTAAGCAACAGGGTTAAACAGCGGGTCGCCATTTTGGGCTCGACCGGATCCATTGGGGTCAGCACCTTGGATGTGATTGCGCGCCACCCCGATCGGTTCGAGGTGTTCGCCCTGAGCGCGGCGACCCAGACGCAACTGATGCTGCAACAGTGCGTGCAGTTCAAGCCCGTGTTTGCCATCATGGTCAGTGAGCCCCATGGCCGCGTGCTGGAACGTCAATGCCGCGAACTTGGTTTGGCGACGCGGGTTCTTTGGGGCGCGTCGGCCCTGGCCATGATTGCCTCGCATGAACTGGTGGATGCGGTGATGGCGGCGATCGTGGGGGCCGCTGGCTTGGCCTCCTGTTTGGCCGCCGCCCAGGCCGGCAAACGTTTGTTGCTGGCCAACAAGGAAGCCTTGGTGGTGGGCGGCGCTTATTTCATGCAGGCAGTCACCAAGGGGGGCGCCAAGCTGCTGCCGATTGACAGCGAGCATTCGGCTATCTTTCAGTCATTGCCGGATGACGCTGCGCTCTGGGCGAGCCAGATTGACAAAATCATTCTCACCGCGTCAGGGGGGCCGTTTCGACAGCGCGAGCCCCACACGCTGCGGGATGTGACGCCGGACCAGGCCTGCGCCCACCCCAATTGGGTCATGGGGCGCAAAATTTCTGTCGATTCCGCCACCATGATGAACAAGGCACTGGAAGTCATCGAGGCTCGTTTCCTGTTTGGCGTCACGCCCGAGCAGATTGAGGTCGTGATTCACCCGCAGAGCGTCATTCATTCCATGGTGCAGTACAAAGACAACTCTGTCCTCGCTCAGCTCGGCACCCCCGACATGAAAGTGCCGATTGCCTATGGCCTGGCCTGGCCGGACCGAATGGTCTCGGGTGCGGGCGCGCTGGATTTTCGGGCAATGGCTGCCCTGACGTTCGAGTCGCGGGACTCGAACGGTCACGAACAGCGTTTTCCGGGCTTGCAGCTGGCGTGGTCAGTCTTGCGAGCACCCTCCGGCACGACCGCCGTGTTGAACGCCGCCAATGAAGTGGCGGTCGCCGCATTTCTTGACGGAAAAATTCGGTTTGACCAGATGCATGGGGTGAATCTGGAAACGCTCGAAGCGATTGTGCCGGCCAGCCCGCAGTCATTGGATGATCTGCTGGCGCTGGATGCCGCGTCGCGCGCTGCCGCGCAACAGGTAGTGCGCCGTGTTGGTCTTTAATTTATCCACATTCAAGCCACGATGCTGACCTTTGCCGCCTTTGTACTGGCACTCGGACTATTGATTGCCATTCATGAGTACGGGCACTACCGGGTGGCCGTGGCCTGTGGCGTCAAGGTATTGCGCTTTTCCATCGGTTTTGGGAAAACCTTGTATCGATGGCAGTCCAAGGGCACATCGACCGAATTTGCACTGTGCGCTTTTCCCGTGGGAGGCTACGTCAAGATGCTTGACGAGCGCGAGGCGCCGGTACCCGAGGGTGAGCGTCATCTCGCCTTCAACAACCAGCCTTTGCGCTCGCGGGTGCTGATTGTGGCGGCGGGCCCGCTGGCTAACTTGCTGCTGGCGGCGCTGTTGTACGCGGTGGTGAATTGGAGCGGTGTGCAGTATCCGGCGGCACTTCTGGCCAGCCCGCAGGCCGGGTCGATTGCGCAGCAGGCCGGCTTGGTAGGCGGAGAGCGGGTGCAGCGTGCCGGTTTTGCCGATGACGAACTGCAGAGCGTGGTTTCGTTTGAAGACTTGCGCTGGCTCTTGACTCGTGCCGCACTGGAGGGGCACGACGTACGTTTGGCGCTGACGGGGCCGGGACGCGAAGCAAGCCGTGAGGTGTTGCTGAAGCTCTCCGGCATGGATGCCAGCGAGGCCAATGCTGATTTGTTTCGCAAGATGGGGGTCATGGGCCCGTACACCCGCCCTGTCATTGGCCAGGTCATGCTGGGCGCTGCGGCCGACAAGGCCGGTTTGCGCGATGGCGATGTGGTGCGGCGGATCGGCTCGGTGCCGGTGCTGGACGGCCAGCAATTGCGCCAGCTGATTCGCGCTTCAGTTGTGAATGGGCAAGCCGTCCCCACTGCCTGGAAAATTGATCGGGCCGGAACCGAGATGGAAGTCATCGTCACCCCAGAAACTCGGCAGGATGGCGACTTGGTCGTGGGGAGAATCGGTGCCTATGTGGGCGCCGTACCCGAGCTGGTGACGGTGCGGTATGGCGCTATCGACGGTTTGTGGCGCGGCGTGATCCGCACTTGGGAGGTCTCGCTGTTGACGCTCAGAATAATGGGCAAGATGTTGATTGGCGAGGCTTCGGTCAAAAACCTCAGCGGTCCTTTAACAATTGCAGATTTTGCGGGTAAATCTGCAGCGATGGGGCTGACACAGTACTTGCTGTTCCTGGCTTTGATCAGTGTCAGTCTGGGGGTTTTGAATTTGCTGCCACTGCCGGTTTTGGATGGGGGTCACCTGATGTATTATCTTTGGGAGGGAATCACGGGTAAACCGGTGTCGGATGCCTGGATGGAGAATTTGCAGCGGGGTGGCGTTGCGATCTTGTTCCTCCTCATGTCGATCGCTCTTTTTAACGATATCACCCGCTTATTTGGCTAATTGTCTGGTGTAGGCATACAACATCGGCTTGACTTTTTAATACTCAAAATGCAATTTAATCGCTTTGCCCTGCGCACCGTGTCCGCCGTCGCTTCTCTGGTTTTTGTGGCCGGCACTGCCTGGGCAGTCAATCCCTTTACCGTGCGCGACATCCGTATTGAAGGTTTGCAGCGCGTGGAGCCGGGCACTGTTTTTGTGTCGCTGCCGGTTCGGGTTGGCGATGTCTATAACGATGAAGTAGGTTCTTCCGCCATCCGGACGCTCTTTGCGCTGGGTTTGTTCAAGGACGTGCGCATTGAGGTCAGTGGTGAGGTGTTGGTGATCGTGGTTGAGGAACGTCCGACGATTGCCGAAGTCGAGTTTGTGGGTACCAAGGAGTTTGACAAGGACGTTCTCAAGAAAGCCTTGCGCGATGTCGGTCTGGCCGATGGCCGTCCGTTCGACAAGGCGCAACTCGATCGTGCC
>JANYHL010000054.1 GCA_025359085.1 Gammaproteobacteria bacterium | reverse complement strand
TTAAAAATCCCAAAACCAGAAACCGCACAACCCGCCGGTTTCACTGCTCGGGGAAATTACAGAAAGGATGTTGCACTAACTGATCTAGCGCAAACAGCTCTCTTTTCTTCTTTCCCAGACTCCATCCAAAGTGGTACAAACGTCTACGCACGTAAAGATGTGTGAATGAAGAATGAAGTTTGTATTAACCCTTAAGGAGTTCTCAGTGAAATATTCTGAACTTTCAAGTAAAAAGCGAGCAGGGCCGAATTGGCTCAAGTTCGCTGCGGCGAGCTTGCTCGCGGCCGCATTGGCCGGTTGCGGTGGCGGCGATGACACGCCCGCGCCTGTTGTCACGCCACCCCCCGTGGTGACTCCTCCCGTGGTCACGGCACCGGTTGTTACCGTGCCTACCGGTACAGCACCCATCACTCTCACCGCGGCAACGCCAGCTGCCACATTTGCGGCCCTCACGCCTGCCGTTCCAGAGGTTGTCGTCAGCATCGCCAGCCCGCCCGTGGTCACGTTTTCGGTGACTGATGGAAAGGGCAACGCTATTGTTGGGCTCGGTAGCAAGTCGAAGGACGCGACTGCAACGCTCGACAGCTATCCCAATATTGCATTTTCTTTGGCCAAATTGGTTCCTGGTTCGGGTACCGCCCCAAGCAAATGGGTGAGCTACATCGTAACAACAGTGCCTACTTACAAGAGTTCGACCGACAAAACCATCGTCGCCTCCGTGCCCACCCGGCCTAGTACCGACAATACCGGCACCCTGGTGGACAACAAGAACGGCACTTATAGCTATACCTTCTATCGCGACATTACCAAGGCCAAGGAGCAGGTTGACGCTGCTGCAGCCACCTTGGTGGCGCCCAACGCCGCCGCGGATCTGGGTGACCTGACTTATGAACCCAGCCTAGTGCACCGCCTGACGATCCAGATTTCCGGGAATGCGCCCGGTACCGGCAGCAACACCGTAGATGGCGTGACTGTCACCCCAGCCGTCGCCATGAAGAAGCCCGTCGATGTGATCTATGACTTCATTCCGGCAACCGGCAGAGCAATCACCGAGGCCAATGACAACCGCGACATCACCGCTACCGTTAAGTGCAACGAATGCCACAGCACTCTCGGCGGCGTTCCTGGCGACACAGCCACTGACAACAGCGCTGGCTTCCACGGGGGCAGCCGCAACGAAACCAAATATTGCGTCGTTTGCCACACCGAGCAGCGCAAATACGGCCGGGCTGAAGCCGTCACCACCGCCACCGGCTATTCCCCCGGCGCCTATCGGGTGAACGGCCTAGCAGTGGGCAACTTCCCCAACCTGATCCACAAGACCCACTTCGGCAAAATGCTGACCAAGACCGGCTACGATTATGCCGGTGTGAAGTTCAATGAAGTCAAGTTCCCCCAAGACGCCAGAAACTGCACCAAGTGCCACGACGCGTCAGCGACATCAACGGCCAAGACCGCGCAGGGCGACAACTGGATGAATGTGCCAGCCCGCGTGTCGTGCGGCGCCTGCCATGATGGCATTAACTTCGTCACCGGCAAGGGAGTGACCCTGAAAGACAAAGCCGCAGGTTTGACCACCTCAACTTACGGCCACGTTGGCGGTGCCCAGTCTAATGATGGTGTCTGTGCGCTGTGCCATGACGCAGCAAACAATGCGGTCTACCACATCGCAGTGACACCACCGAATCTCGGCAGCGCATTGCATGTACTGGGCGGTAATCAAAACACCAACGCGGCGTCGATTGCCTCTAACACCAGCCGCCTGCCGGCCGGTGCCATCAAGGTCAGCTACGACATCAGCAGTGTCTTCCGGAATGCCGCCAAGAACCCTGTGATGGTGTTCAAGCTGCTGCAAAACGGCGTCGCCGTGCCGCTCGCTGACAAGACCCCCGCCAAGACTGAAATCTGGGACAACTTCTTGGGGGCCCCAAGCGTGTACTTTGTGTATGCGATGCCGCAAGATGGCATTGACGCCCCGGCTGACTTCAATGCCTCGGCCTCGGTTTACTTGCGAAGCTTGTGGAACGGCACCGTGGCCGGCACCTTGACCTTTGATGCTGCCACCGGGTATTACACCGCCACCCTCACCGCAGTGACCATTCCGGACGCTGCAGTGATGTTGACCGGTGGTTTGGGCTATTCATATAACAATAAGACCAGTCTCCCGTTGACCCAGACCAATCTGCCGGACTACCCGACTGCGGATTCAACCGTAGCCGCAGCCGGCCTAACCTCTGGTATGCCGAATAAGACCGGCGGTCTGATTGTGATTGCGCCCAATGTACAAAAAGTGGCGACCGGCTACACCGGCCGGCGTGCCATTGTGAGTGACGCCTTGTGCAATCAGTGCCACCAAGAACTCGGCACCTTTACCGAGGACGCCTTCCACGCTGGACAGCGCAACGACGGCACGACCTGCTCTTGGTGTCATACGCCGAACCGAGCCAGCAGCGGCTGGTCGGCGGATTCCACCAGCTTTGTGCATGCCATTCACGCCGGGGCCAAACGTACGGTCAATTACAACTGGAACGCCATTTCCGCAACTGACGGCTTCTGGGATGTGGGTTACCCAGGCAACCTGAAGCAGTGCGCTACTTGCCATTTGCCAGGAACCTATGACTTCAGCGCCGCCGGTTCGGCCGTCCCGACTGTGAATAATCGGCAGTACCGCACCGTGATGACTGGCGCCAGCGGCGCGGCGACATTCAGTACCTCGCCCTATGTCGCCCAGACGGCGGGCACGGCTTACGGTACCGGCTACAGCGTGAATGCAAGCGGGGCGGTTGCCGCAGCGGCGGGCACAACTTTGGTGATTTCGCCAATCACCATCGTGTGCTTTGCCTGCCACGACAGTTCCAAAGCGACGATGCACATGGAAAGCAATGGCGGCTCAATTTACAAAGATCGCACCAGCGCCTTGGCCAAGCCCGAGCAATGCCAGAACTGCCACAGCGCCGCTAGCAGCTATGGGTTGGGGATCAGCGCCGTGCATGCTTTCAAGTAGCATGAGCGCAGTGCGTCTGCAGTAGTATTGTCTGGTTGCGGCTGACCGTACCCAGCTTACTGCGTAACCCAGATGGCCCGGAAGCGGCAACGCTTGCGGGCCATTTTTTTAATCAAATCTTCAAAAGAACTTGTCTCATGCAACACCATATCGTTCAATCAGTGCTGATAGCCGCCGCCATGCTGTTTTCCGCCAATGCTTCGCTAGCAGCGGACACCAAGGCTAAAGCTGCCCCCGCAGTTGCAGTGGTCAAATCGGTCGACATCAACAGCGCCAAGAAGAGCGATCTGGAAAAGCTTCCTGGCGTGACTGACGCGCACGCCGATAGGATCATCGCTGGGCGCCCGTATGGGAGCAAAGCCCAGTTGGTCACCCGCAACATCATCGATACTGCGGTTTACTTGAATCTGAAGGACAAGGTGATCGCCAAGCAGCCCTACAAAGATGCGGCTAAGAACGCGGCACTTTACGAGAAGCCCAAGGCTTCAAAGTAGTTCCCGCGAGGGAGCCGCATTTGATCTATGTCATAGTGTTCACAGTTCTTCACAGAGTGGAAACAATTGAAGTTAAACTTATTGATCTGATACTGTGGAGACTTTCCAATGCGATTTGCGCGCTCGGCCCTATGGGCCACTTTTCTTTGTCTTGCAAGTGTGCTGTCGGCCTTACCCGCCAACGCTGCAACGCCCCTGGACAATGCCTCTTGCTTGAGCTGCCATGATGGCAAAAAAGGCAAGCTTGACATCCCTGGCGCTGACGGCAAGCCGCGTGCGCTGCACAGCGTCGCACCCGACAAGTTTGGCCAGGGCGTGCACGCCCAGATGCAATGTGTGGCTTGCCACACTGACATCAAAGACAACGCCGAAATCGCCAACGCCCACACCAAAGACCCGGCGCAAGCGCTGAAGAAAGTGGACTGTGCAGGTTGCCACCAAGAACTGTGGGAGCAGGCCCAAAAAAATGGCACGGCCAAAGACAAGCCGCGTTTTGAGTTGGTGGCCAAAAACATTGCTGCCTACAAGAACTCGTTTCACGCGCGCCCCCGTGCCGACGACAAGACCAAGCCCAATGCGTCGTGCGACAACTGCCACGACACGCACAGCTTCAACGTGCCGGCCAAGGATTCCCCACAATATGCACAATGGCGTCTGACCATTGCCACCACCTGCGGAACGAGCTGCCACGAGGACCAGCTGGAGGCTTATGCCGGCTCTATCCACGGCCAAGAAGTGCTGGATAAGAAAAATGCAAAAGCGGCCGTCTGTTCTGACTGCCATACGGCACATGCGGTGACCAATTCGTCGAGCGAGCCCTTCAAGCTGGCGGTCACCGCCAAGTGCGGTTCTTGCCACGAAGAAAATCTTAAGTCCTACAAGGCGACCTATCACGGCCAGATCAGTTCGCTGGGTTACGCCTACACGGCCAAGTGTTTTGACTGCCATGGCAGTCATGAAATATTGAAGGTTACAGACCCGAAGTCCAAGGTGCATGCCGACAACCGCATGACCACTTGCCGCCAGTGCCACAACGGCAAAAAAGGCGTGTCCGTTGCACCTGTCGGCTTTGCCAGCTTCCAGCCGCACGGCAACGCCAATGACTTTGCGCGTTACCCCCAAATTTGGGTGGCGTGGCAGATCATGGTGCAACTGCTGGTTGGCACCTTTGGCTTCTTCTGGCTGCACACGGCTTTGTGGTTCTATCGCGAGTACAAAGAGCGCAAGGACCGCAGCAAGCAGCAGCACATCAAGATCGATGTTTTGCCCGCCCACTTCAAGGGCAAGCATGTGAAGCGTTTCAGTGCTGCCTGGCGCATTGCCCACCTGACCTTCGCCCTGAGTCTGATGGTGCTGACGCTGACCGGCATGCCACTGTTCTATCCGGATGTGGCCTGGGCACCGGTGATCATGACCGCGCTGGGTGGCCCGCACACGGCAGGCCTGATTCACCGCATTAGCGCGGTCATATTCGCCGGCGTGTTCTTCTGGCATCTGATCTATATGGTGGTCGGCATCGCACGCGACTGGAAGAACTTCAAGTTCTTCGGCCCGAACTCGATGATCCCGAACTTGCAGGACGGCAAAGACATGCTGGCCATGTTCAAGTGGTTCTTTGGCCAGGGCCCGCGCCCGGTATTTGACCGCTGGACTTATTGGGAAAAATTCGACTACTGGGCTCCGTTCTGGGGTGTCACCATCATCGGGGTCAGTGGCCTGATCATGTGGCTGCCCAGTGTGTTCGGTGCCTTCCTGCCGGGTTGGGTGTTCAATGTGGCGGCCATCTTCCACGGTGAAGAAGCGTTCCTGGCGGTGGTGTTCCTGTTCACCGTGCACTTCTTCAACAATCACTTCCGTCCTGACAAGTTCCCGCTCGAGGTGGTGATGTTTACCGGTACCTTCTCACTGGAAGAGTTCAAGCACGAGCACGCCGTGGAATACAAGCGGCTGCTCGACAGTGGTGAACTCGAGAAACACCTGGTCGATGCGCCCTCGCCTGGCAAATTGCTTGCCTCCAAGGTACTCGGCTTTACCCTGATCACGTTCGGCTTGATCTTGCTGACGCTGGTCGGAATCGGGTTCTTTAGCGGACATTAAAAATAACGCCCTTGGGATCCAGGGGCGCTGTCTCAGTAGAGATCATTCAAAAAAAGCCGGGCATCATCACGATGCCCGGCTTTTTGCTTTTCTACCTGCGTAAAGCCTCAGGGCATGTCACAGACCCGTTGGGCAAAGGCTTCGACCTGTTGCCAGTCGGTGAACTCGATCACCGACTTGGGATCAGTGGGGCCGTTCGTCATGAGCATGATCAGGCGAATCATGAAGCGGTCCACCAAGCGGTAGCGGGGGTAGTCCAGCTTGCCGGCAAACACGCCCAGCAATTGGGGCTGCCAGCTGAGTGTGCGCAGGAACTTGATCAGGTAGGGGTTGGTGTCTGGTCGGTTTTTTTCTGGCTTGCGCGCCACGATGTTGACTGAAAAAAATGCGTTGGCTTTGCGCTCCAGCAGGGCCTGATGGCGCTCGATGAATTGCTTGACCATCGGCTGGTGCTTGCCATAGCGGATGCTGGCGCCAATGACAATCTTGTCAAAACTGTCCAGGTCCAGCGCGTCGGCCTGGGCCAGGGGCACGACGATTGCGGCGTGCCCCTGTTGCACCATGACTTGTTGCAAGCGCTCGCAAATGTGGCGCGTGTGGCCGTCAGTGGTTGAGTAAACCACAAGAATTTTGCTCATCCCTTTGTCCATTCTGAAAGCCTCCGGCCAAGCCGGTGGATTGGTTGATTCACCCTTGGACCGCCAAGCAGTCGGCCGCACCTAAAGCGGTTCTGCGAATTATCTGCGCTAAGTGCGCTGGCGCACCGACCAGGTCAAGACGTTGCAACTTAATGTTAAAAGAACACATTCGCGTTGTCAGATATTTTTGAAAGTCACCATGTTAAAAAGCAAATTCTTTCCCTGTGCCTTGCTGGCTTTGAGCCCTGCTGTCTTTGCCGCGCCGCCGCTGGGTGCGGGGAACATGCAGCAGATTCCGCAGATTCCCGCTCAGCAGCAGGCCGTGCCCGTTCTGGAGGCAAAACCCGCGAGCCCGGCTGGCATGACCGCGCCAGACAATTCCAGAATCATTGTCAATCGCCTGCGCATCACCGGCGCCAAGGTGTATTCCGAAGCCGATCTGCTGGCAGTTACCGGCTTTCAGCCAGGGCGCGAGCTGTCGCTGACCGATCTGCGCGGCATGGCGGCGCGCATCGCGGACTACTACCACCGCAGTGGCTACTTTGTGGCCCAGGCCTACCTGCCAGCACAAGACATCAAGGATGGCATTGTGACCATCGCTGTGATCGACGGCCAATACGGCAAGGTCACGCTGAACAACCAGACCAATGTGTCCAACGCGCTGGCCAACAACCTGCTCAGTGGCCTCAATAGCGGCGACGTGGTGGCCTCCGCGCCGCTGGAGAATCGTCTGCTGCTGCTGTCTGACCTGCCGGGCGTGCGGGTCAACTCGACTTTGGTTCCTGGCGCCACGGTGGGCAGCTCCGACCTGATCGTCAACTTGACGCAGGGCAACCGCATCAGCGGCAGCATTGATGCTGACAACGCGGGCAACTATTACACCGGTGAATACCGGCTAGGTGCCACCGTCAACTACAACGAACCGCTGGGCCTGGGCGACGTCGCTTCGCTGCGCGTGCTGACCTCTGGCAAAGGCTTGAACTATGCCCGCGGCTCCTACCAGCTGCAATTGGGCAAAGCCACGGTGGGCGCGGCCTACAGCGCGATGGAATACGAACTTAGTCGTGGTGTCTACGAAGGCGCAGGCTACAACGGAACCGTCAAGGTGGCCAGCCTTTACGCCAGCTACTCCTTGATCCGCTCACGCGACAACAACCTGTACGCCGGACTCAACTACGACGACAAAACGTTTAAAGACAACATCAACTCGACAACCCTGCGTGACAAGAAGGCCCAGGTCTTGACAGCCAGCCTGTACGGCAACCGGCGCGACAGCTTGGGCGGTGGTGGTGTCACCGGCTACTCGCTCGCATTGAGCTCTGGCAACATTGACAACAGCAACGCTGGCGAGGTCAATGGCAACTTCAACAAGCTCGCCTTCAACCTGTCACGCTTGCAGCGCGTGACCGATACCGTCTCTTTGTCCGCAGTGGCAAGTGGCCAACTCGCTTCCACAGCGCTGGACTCGTCCGAGCAAATGGAGCTCGGCGGCATGTATGCCGTGCGCGCCTATCCCGAAGGTGAAGGTTATGGCGATGAGGGTGCGGTGCTCAATCTGGAAGCGCGCATGGCGCTGCCCAAATTCTCTGACAGCATGCCCGGCCAGTTGCAGTTGATCGGATTTGTGGATGCCGGCACCGTGCGCGCGTACAACGCGGCAAACCGCCGCACCCTGAGCGGCGCCGGTGTTGGCCTGAACTGGTCAGACGCCAACAACTTCATGGTGCGGGCCTATTACGCCGGCAAGATTGGCGATGAAGCCGCCAAATCGGCCCCCGACAAATCGGGGCGTTTCTGGATTCAGGCCGTCAAGTATTTCTAAAGCCGTTGCCCCGCAATTGAGCCTTGAAAACAAATCTTTTAGAACAATTGGAGTGAACTCATGAACTGTACCTATCGATCCATCTGGAACGACAGCACTGGCACTTTTGTGGCGGTATCCGAAAACGCCAAAAGCGCTGGCAAGAAGACCTCGTCCAGCAGCCATGTTGTGAATGCAGGGACTGGCTTTGCCCTGCAGGCGCTCGCCATCTCGGTCGCCCTGGCCTTTGGCGGCAACGCCGTCGCCGGCCCTGCCGGTGGCGTGGTCGCAGCAGGCGCTGCGAACATCAGCACAGCAGCTGGCAACACGACCATCAACCAGTCCACGCAAAACGCCGCCATCAACTGGCAGAGCTTCAACATCGCAGCAGGCGAAGCGGTGAAGTTTGTGCAGCCGAGCAGCAGTTCGGTCACCCTGAACCGCGTGTTGGGCGCTGACCCGTCCAGCATTCTGGGCAGCATGTCGGCCAATGGCAAAGTGTTTCTCGTGAACCCGAACGGCGTGCTGTTCGGCAAGGGCGCCTCGGTGAATGTGGGCGGGCTTGTGGCCTCGACCCTGAACATCACCGACGGTGACTTCATGGCGGGCAACTACAAATTTAGCGGCAGCAGCAATGGCGCAGTGCTCAATCAGGGCGCGATCAACGCCGACGGCGGTTATGTGGCGCTGTTGGGTGCCAATGTCGGCAACGACGGCGTCATTTCCGCCCAACTCGGCACGGTGGCGCTCGCTGCTGGCAACGCCATTACGCTGGACGTTGCTGGTGACGGACTGCTCAATGTGACAGTGAACCAGGGCGCCGTCAACGCGCTGGTTCAAAACGGCGGCCTGATCCAGGCCGACGGCGGGCAGGTGCTGCTGACGGCGCAGTCAGCGGGCAGCCTGCTGCCAAGCGCGGTGAACAACACCGGCGTGATCCGGGCGCAGACGCTGGTGACTGGCAAAGACGGCAGCATCAAGTTGATGGGCGATATGCAAAGTGGCACCGTGAACGTGGGCGGCACGCTGGATGCGTCGGCGCCCAATGGCGGCAATGGCGGATTCGTTGAAACCTCAGCGGCCCATGTGAAGGTGGCGGACGACGCCAGAATCACCACGGTGGCCAGTGCCGGGAAAACCGGAACTTGGCTGATCGACCCGCAGGATTTCACCATTGGTACCGGTGGCGATATCCTCGGCACCACTCTGGAGGGGCAACTAGTCACCAACAGCATCGTCATCAGTACAGTCACAACTGGAGTCAACACGCCACCGACAAATTATTACGGTGCAACCAATGGCGTCGGCGATATCAACGTCAATGATGCGCTCAGCTGGACACCGTCGTCCGGTGTTCCGACCACGCTGACCTTGAATGCTGCGCACAACGTGAACTTCAATGCCAACATCACTACTGTCGGTGGCAATTTGGTAGCTAACGCGGGCAACGATATCATCGTGAAGGCGGGGCTGTCCACAGGCATTACGGCAACCTTCGCAGCTGGAAACAGCGGAAATATTACCTGGAGCGCAGTGGGCGATGTCACCATCAATTCACAGGTGACCGCAACAGGTAGTGCTGCGGGCATTCTCGATGGTAATTTCACCGTTTGCTGCGGCCGCGATATCAAAGTCAATGCAGCCACGACGACGACTGACGGCGACACCATACTGAAGGCCGGACGCGACATCATTGTCAATGCGGCAATGATGACGACCGGGGGCAATGTGATACTGCGCGCCGGCAGCTTACCTTCCGCAGAGGTGCCTGGGCTTATCGGCGGCACGGTGGTCTTTACAACGGCGACCCCTTATACGGTCAATGGAGTGCCTTCAGCCGTCACCGTCGATTACACGCCAATCTCATACGCGACACCAAATAATTATCTTTTAAACTTTACCGGTAACGGGACCGCTCAGCTGCAATCACACATGCTGGTGTTTGCACAAGGCAACAACAAACCCTATGACGGCAACACGAACGCCACGCTTACGTTCAGGGGCAATCCGACGCTGGGTGGCGTTGTCACCCTGGTTCCAGGCACGGCTTCTTTCGACACCAAAGACGTTGGCACTAGCAAACCAATCACCTATACCGGTTACAGCCTGGGCGGTACCGACGCGGCTAAATTTGCGCTTTGGGGTGCATGCACGGCAGCCTATGGTTCTGGGGTGACCAGCGCCAATATCACGCCTCGACCAGTGACGGTCCAGGCAGACAACGCAACCAAAGTCTACGGCCAGACCTTCACGCCTTTAACTACTGCCTTTACGGTGCCGGTGCCCCCGCTGCCCGGTGAAACAATCACAAGCGTCACCGAGACGACGTCCGGCACAGCAGCCACCGTTCACGTGGCTTCTTACCCGATCACACCGAGCAACGCCACCGGCGCCAATTTCAATCCAGCCAACTACAACATCACCTATCTCAATGGTGCACTGATCGTGACCCCGGCACCGCTGGTCCTGACGGCGAACGACGCCACCAAGGTCTACGGCACGACGTTCACGCCAGCAGGCACGGCCTTCACCAAGGTTGGCCTGGTCAACAGCGACACTGTCACCAGTGTGGTTGAGACCAGCACCGGCTCAGTGGCAACGGCCCCAGTGGTTGGCAGCCCCTATCCGATCGTGATCACACCAGGCAGCGCAACCGGCAGTTTCACCCCAACCAACTATGTCATTACCTACGTGAATGGCAAACTGACCGTGACCCCGGTGCCCCTGACAATCACAGCCAAAGATGTCACCAAGAACTTCGGCGAGACGCCGATCCTGTCTGGCTTTAGCACGACGCCTTTGGTGAACGGTGAAACGGTGGGTAGTGTCACCGAGACCAGCCCCGGCCAGCCGGCGAGCGCGCCTGCCGGGACCACCTACCCGATCACACCTACCAACGCCACAGGCGGGACCTTCACGCCTTCCAACTACACCATCGGCTATGTCAATGGCGTGCTGACCGTGCTCCCGTTGCCCGTGGTCGTGCCACCAGTCGTTGTGCCACCAGTGATGCCACCCGTGTTTGTGCCACCAGTTGTGATTACGCCGTCCACGCCACCGCTACTGTCCACGCTGGTGCCCCCACCCCTGCCGCCCGTGTTCGTGCCGCCGGTTCTGGTGGTGGAGCAGCCGCCCGTGATCGTGGCGCCGGAAACCCCGCCGGAAATCTATGTGGCGCCCAAACGTGCGCGTAAGCAAGAGCGCAACTAAGTTGGGGTAGCGTCAAGGGGTTGCGCCGTGCTGCTGACTGAAGTCGGCGGCCCGCTGCAGCCCCTTGCCACGTCCGCGGTTTCTGGCGCGAGACCTGGCCGGCGCCGCGCGGGTTCTTCCCCAGAGATTGAAGCCCAGTGATACCATGACAAACACAGCCGCCTAAACAGGCCATGTCAAGAAATTCCAATGAAAACACGCAACAACAACATTGAAGTCAAGGTGATGGTGTCAAAACCAGTTACCCGTCGTGGCAGACCCGTGCACTGGAGGCGCCCGGCGCTGGTTCAGCTGATGTGGCTGGCTGCGTTTGGCGCGAGTGGGGGCATGACGCCGGCCCTGGCCCTGGACCAGGCAGCGCCGCATGGCGCGCCGGCTGTTGTTGCTGCGACCGTGCCCGTGAGTCAGCCTGTCAGAAAAGTCAACTTCGGACAAGAACGCGCGTCTCCCGATGCGCACCATGTGGCCGACTGGATTGTTGACGCCCACGACAACCGCGGCTTGCCCTTTGCGATTGTCGACAAGGTCGATGCCAAGGTTTATGTGTTTTATGCTGACGGTCGCCTGCGCGGCGCCTCGCGGGTGCTGCTGGGCTCAGCGGTCGGTGACGACTCGGTGCCCGGCATCGGCAAGCGCCCGCTGTCCACCATCCTGCCCGAAGAGCGCACCACGCCGGCCGGACGCTTCGTGGCTGACCTGGACAAAAACCTGAAGGGTAAGCAGATGCTGTGGGTCGACTACGACTCAGCGATCTCGCTGCATCCGGTGGTCACCAGCAAGGCCGAGGAGCGCCGTGCCGAACGCCTGGCGTCGTCATCGACGCTGGACAAGCGCATTTCTTATGGATGCATCAACGTGCCGCCCGATTTCTTCAAGACCGTGGTCAGTCCGGCTTTTACCAAGACCAGCGGCATTGTCTACGTGCTGCCCGAAACCCGTTCGCCACAAAAAGTCTTCGCCTCCTATGACGTCGACGAGCGCGCACGCGTGATGCAAGCCAGGCAGGCCGACGCCGGTTTGCCCGCGCAACTGGCCGCGCAGGCTGGCGCCAACTAGAAATCGCGCTAAAAAAGCCTGTCAGCGGGGAGCGGCTCTGATGCCCCAGTTGCCGCCCGCTGCAACCAGGTCACAAAGCGGCTGATCACCGGTCGTTCATCTTGGGTCTGCGGCGTGACCAAGTAGTAAGCGCGCTCACTGGGCAGCACCTCGCTACAGGCCACCACCAGCTCACCGCGCGCCAACTCGGGCTCAATCAGCAAACGCGGCACCAACGCCAGGCCCAGGCCGTGCGCGGCCGCCGCCGCAGTCATGGAAAACAGCTCAAAGCGCGGACCCGCCAAGGCCAGCGGCGCGCTCACGCCCATGGCATCAAACCAACGCCGCCAGGCCTCGGTGCGGGTGCTTTGCTGCAGCAGGGGCAAGGCGGCAATCGCCGCGGGCGTCAGGCTGCTCTGGCCGGCCAAAAAATGCGGGCTGCACACGGGCACCACTTGTTCGGCCATCAGCTTGCGCGCGCGCGTGCCGGCCCACTGGCTCAGCTGCTCGGGCGTGCCGGCATAGAGCGCGGCGTCAAACACCGTATCGGCGAACATGAAGGGGCGGGTGCTGGTTTCAATGTGGATGGTCAGATCAGGCTGCAGCGCCTTCAGGTCGGGCAGGCGCGGGATCAGCCAGCGCGTGGCAAAGGTCGGCACCGCCGCCAGATGCAGGATGCCGCCCGGCCCTTGGGCTGACATGACGTCCAGCGTGTCCTGCTCCAGCGCCTGCAGGCGCGGCGCGACTTGGGCGAAATAGTCGGCGCCGCGCTCGGTCAGCAGCACGCCGTGGCGGGTGCGGCGAAACAGCGCAACACCCAAAAATTCTTCCAGCGCCGTGATCTGGCGCGACACCGCGCCTTGCGTCAGCGCCAGCTCTTGCGCGGCGCGCGTGTAACTCTGCTGGCGAGCGGCGGCTTCAAAACAGGCCAGAGCCTGGAGCGAGGGGATTTTTCTGCGCATGATGTGCTAAATATACACAATTATAAATTCAGCGTGCAAAATTAATGCTATGTATATTATAGCTACTAACGCTTTTAATTATTGGGCTAGACATGAATATACTAGATTTTTAAATGACTATCGAGGGTTCTTCTAAAAACTATTTATTACAAATAGTCATGAATTATTGATTATTCATCGTTTGTCATCCGCCCGGCCGGGCGCTACCATCCGCTATCAGTATTTTCCTTTTCACCGGAGACCCGCGATGGCCCATGCAACGTTCAACTGGCAAGACCCTTTCCTGCTCAACAACCAACTCAGCGACGACGAGCGCATGGTGCGCGAAGCCGCCGCCGCCTACTGCCAGGACAAGCTGCAGCCGCGCGTGCTGGAAGCCTTTCGTGGCGAAAAAACGGATGCCTCGATCTTTCGTGAAATGGGCGCGCTCGGCCTGCTCGGCCCCACCATCCCCGAAGCCTACGGCGGCCCTGGCCTCAACTATGTCGCCTACGGTCTGATCGCGCGCGAAGTCGAGCGCGTTGACTCCGGTTACCGCTCCATGATGAGCGTGCAAAGTTCGTTGGTGATGGTGCCGATCTTTGAATTCGGCACCGAAGCGCAGAAGCAGAAATACCTGCCCAAGCTGGCGACCGGCGAATGGATTGGCTGCTTTGGCCTGACCGAGCCCGACCACGGCTCCGACCCCGGCTCCATGGCCAGCCGGGCGCACAAGGTGGCCGGGGGCTACAAATTGAGCGGCAGCAAGATGTGGATCTCCAACAGCCCGATTGCCGACGTCTTTGTGGTCTGGGCCAAGGAGGTCAGCGCGTCGGGCCAGGTCGGGCAGATTCGCGGCTTCGTGCTGGACAAAGGCGCAAAAGGCTTGAGCGCGCCCACCATTCACGGCAAGGTCGGCTTGCGCGCCAGCATCACCGGCGAGATCGTGATGGACGGCGTGTTTTGCTCGGAAGAAAACGCTTTTCCTGAGGTGCAAGGCCTGAAAGGCCCGTTCACCTGCCTCAACTCGGCGCGCTACGGCATTGCCTGGGGCGCTTTGGGCGCAGCCGAAGACTGCTGGTTCCGTGCCCGCCAGTACACCCTGGACCGCAAGCAGTTTGGCCGTCCCCTGGCGGCCAACCAGTTGATTCAGAAGAAGCTGGCCGACATGCAAACCGAGATTGCCCTCGGCCTGCAAGGCTGTTTGCGCCTGGGGCGCATGAAGGACGAAGGCACCGCCTCGGTCGAGCTCACTTCGCTGCTGAAGCGCAATTCCTGCGGCAAGTCACTCGACATTGCCCGCTTGGCGCGCGACATGATGGGCGGTAATGGCATCAGCGACGAGTTTGGCGTGGCGCGGCATCTGGTGAATCTGGAAGTGGTGAATACCTATGAAGGCACGCACGACATCCATGCCCTGATTCTGGGTCGTGCGCAGACGGGGATTGCGGCGTTTGCTAATTGAGTGATCGGCTGTCTTGCGGCGGCGGCTTGGGTGACGTTTGCGACGGCGCAATTGACTCTGAGAAGGGTTGGTTTGGTTCGTTGATTGGCTCGTGGGGAAGATTGACTTTGTTGCTTTTGTATTCCCCCCCTCTCCCCCAACCCCTCTCCACCCCCGCCGGGGCGGAAAGGGGAGCTGACAGCCACATGTGGCCAACGCTTTGATGGTGGGAAATTTGTTTCTTGAGGGTGCGCTGCCCCAAAGTGGCGGCAATGCATAGCGAGGCCGATCACCACTGCAGATGCTGTGCTGCTTTGCCATCCAGTTTTGACCGCGACTTGCCAATAGACGAGAGCGACTGGTTCCTGAGATACCGTCACTTTGAGGCCAGCGCGCGGTCGAGCGCAAAGTTCCCACCTTAAGAAACGCGGCCACATGAAGCCCCCCTCTTTCGCCCGGCGGGGCGAGAGAGGGGTTGGGGGAGTGAGTGGGGGAAAAATGGCAAGAAACAAATCTTCACCAGTCAACCCCAGCGCAGTCAAACAAGTCAAAAGCGAATAGAAAACGAGATTGAAAGAAAACATGAACCACGCAGACCCACAAGCCACCGCGCCAGCGGGCGCCCTGTCCCACCTCAAGGTGCTGGACCTCTCCCGCGTCCTGGCCGGCCCCTGGTGCACCCAGATGCTGGCCGATCTGGGCGCGGATGTGATCAAGGTCGAGCGCCCCGGCGCCGGTGACGACACGCGCCACTGGGGCCCGCCCTTCCTCAAGGACGCAGACGGTAACGACACAAACCAGGCCACCTATTTCACCGCCTGCAACCGCAACAAACGTTCCATCACGCTCGACATGGCCCAGCCCGAGGGCCAGGCGCTGATTTGCCAAATGGCGGCGCAAAGCGACATCCTGGTGGAGAACTTCAAGGTCGGCGGGCTCAAGCAATACGGACTTGATTACGAGAGCCTCAAAGAGCGCAACCCGCGCCTGATCTACTGCTCGGTCACCGGCTTCGGCCAGGACGGCCCGTACGCCGAGCGCGCCGGCTACGACCTGATGATCCAGGCCATGAGCGGCCTGATGAGCATCACCGGCGAGGCGGACGCGGCGCCCGGCGGCGGCCCGATGCGCGTCGGCGTGGCGGTGATCGACATCTTCACCGGCGTCTATGCCACCAGCGCCATTCTGGCGGCGCTTGAAGTGCGCCACCGCAGCGGTTTCGGCCAACACATCGACATGGCGCTGCTCGATGTCGGCATGGCCGTGCTCGGCAACCAGGCGGCGGGCTACCTGAACACCGGCGCCGTGCCGCAGCGCCAAGGCAATACGCACCCGAGCCTGGCGCCGTACCAGACCTTGCCCACGCTGGACGGCGCGATGCTGCTGGCGGTTGGCAATGACGGCCAGTTTGCGCGCTTTTGCCAGGCCGCCGGGCACCCCGAGTGGTCAAGCGACCCCCGTTTTGCCAGCAACACCTTGCGTGTCGAACACCGCGACGCGCTGATCCCGGCGCTGCAGGCGGCCACGCGCGGGCGCAGCACCGCCGACTGGATTGCCCTGCTGGAAGACAAGGCCGTGCCTTGCGGCCCGATCAACGACCTCGGCCAGGCTTTTGCCGACGCCCAGGTGCAGGCCCGTGGTTTAGTGGTAAATCAGGCTGTAGCCCCCGTCAATACTGCACAATCAGCTATAAAACAAGTAGCAAATATCGTCACGGTGGCGAGCCCGCTGCGCTTGACAGCCACGCCGCCCGTGCTGCGCCGGGCGCCACCGGCCCTGGGGCAACACACCGAGGAGGTGTTGGCCGAGTTGGGGCTGGATGCGGCGGCGATGGTTGCTTTGCGCGCGGCTGGGGTGGTGTAGCCAGTTGCCAGGAAACATAGCTTCTCCGACTTGGTACGATGCGGCCAAAGGGAAAAGCTATTTATGAACAAGAAGACGGGCAATGATCTATTTATCGTTGACAACAGCGACGACGATTGGAAAGTTCTAAGTTACCTCACCGAGTGGTCTGACATTTCATCCCGCTTCGACATTGCCACCGGCTATTTCGAGATTGGCGCGCTGTTGGCGCTGGATGGCAAGTGGCAAAAGCTGGACCAGATTCGCATCCTCATGGGTGACGAGGTCACTAAGCGAACCCAACGCGCGCTGGTGGACGGCATAGTCCGCGTTAAAGGTCTCCTCGATGACAGCATTGAGCGCGAGAAACAAAAAAACGACTTTCTCACCGGTGTGCCCGCTATCGTCCAAGCCATTGAAAGCGGCAAGATCAAGTGCCGCGTTTACACCAAGAAAAAATTTCACGCAAAGGCCTCACGCGCCGTGTTCGAGGCCTTGGCTGGCCCGGCGCGTTCAGTCAAAGCCACCCGCCGCCCGACGCCGCCACGCTGGCGCGTGAGCAGATGGAGCAAAAAGAGCAGCTCAAGGCGCAGAAGAAGGCCGCCAACGCTACTAAACCAGTAGCTGCTCACGCACTGTATAAGGGCGCTAGAAGCCTGTTTGACCCCGATGATGACCTGGACGCACTGGCCGCAGCCACAGGAGCACCCGCGCGCCCAAAAGCTAGCGGCACCCCTGCCAAAGTGGCGGGTGGCGGTGCCCCAGCCGACCCCGCATAGGCAGACGACCTCACCGACTGGCAAGCGACGTGGCAACAACACACTATTTCGTTGACGAAGCGGGCGACACGACCTTGTTCGGGCGTTACGGCAAGGTGCTGGCCAACACGGATGCTGTGTCGCGCTTCTTCATGGTGGCGCGGCTTGAAGTGGATGACATC
This sequence comes from Gammaproteobacteria bacterium, assembly GCA_025359085.1. Taxonomy (GTDB): domain Bacteria; phylum Pseudomonadota; class Gammaproteobacteria; order Burkholderiales; family Burkholderiaceae_C; genus Rhodoferax. Next base: position 12,355 of record JANYHL010000054.1, on the reverse strand, counting down.
GGCGCTTTGCAGGCGGAGATGGATGCCCTGCGCGCAGAGCTGATGGCAGACCCCTTGCTCAAGACTGTGCCATCGATGCAGGCAGCGGCTGGCAAAACCGCGCTGTTCTTCCATGCCAAAGATGACGTGCCCGAGGTGCGGCACGCGGTGTTCAAACTTTTGTTGCGGCATGACCTGCGCCTGTCTGCCGTGGTGAAGGAAAAGCAGCATCTGCTGGCTGAGGTGCATCGGCATCAAGCCATCAACCCGAAGCACCGTTACAAGGCCGATGGGCACGACATTTATGACGATCTGATCGCCAGGCTGTTTGGGCGCTTCGGCGAGTTTGGTGTGCAACGCCACATCACCTTTGCGGTGCGGGGCAGCAAGCCGCGCACCGCCGTGCTAAAGGCCGTGCTGGACAACATTGATGAAGGTTTCAAGGGCGACTTTGGTTTTGCGCCGCACGGCCACACCACCGTGCACAGCGACTACCCCAGCGCAAGCGCCGGTCTGCAAGCCTGCGACTATTTGCTATGGGCGTTGCAGCGTTTTTATGAACGCTCAGAGGAGCGCTACCTGCACGCCATGTGGCCAAAATTCACGCGGGTTCTGGATCTGGATGCTCCGGCACCCAAGACCAAGGGCAAGCCGGTTGCAGCTGGCGTGGCGTTTAATGAAAAACACCCGCTGACTCTGGAGAGCCGAGCGGGTGTCTGGAAGAAGGATCGAGAGATATAGGATGAACTTAACCACCACACGACTTGAAGCCGACTTTTGTCTCCCGACGCCTGAATTGTAGCTTGAGCTCGGAATTAGTGTCGAACAAACTAGAGTTGTATCTCTGACCAAAGGCTTGATGATGAAACCCAAATCCCTGTTTTTACTCGGCCTGTTGGCCGGGGCAATCGCAGTGGCGAGCGCCCAAGGCGTTTCCTTCGGGCTGATTGGGGACATGCCCTACAGTGACTGGGAGCGCCAGCATCTGCCTGATTTGCTGGCCGACCTGGACCGTGAAGAGCTGGCCTTTGTCATCCACGACGGTGATATCAAGAGTGGGAGCAGCGTCTGCAGCGATGCGGTGTTGCGCGATATTCTGGGCGTCTTTCAAGCCTCCAAAACCCCGCTGATCTATGTGCCCGGCGACAACGAATGGACCGATTGCCATCGCCAAAGCAATGGCGGCTACGACCCGTTGGAGCGCCTGCACAAATTGCGCGAACTGTTTTTTACCGAGGACACGGCGCTCGGCCAGCGCCCGTTGGCACTGGAGCGCCAGAGTCGTGACCCGGCCTTTGCCAGCTACCCCGAGAACGTGCGCTGGGAGGCGGGCGGCGCCTTGTTTGTGGGCTTGAACGTGCCCGGCAGCGAAAATAATTTTCATGGCAGCACCGGCCACGGGGGGCCGGTGCCGGAGTTCATTGCGCGCAGTGCGGCCAACCGGGTCTGGCTGGCGCAGGCGTTTGCCCACGCCCGCGCCAGGCAGCTGGCCGGCATTCTGATCGTGATCCAGGCCAATCCCGGGTTTGAAGACGCCAACCAAGGCCGCCCGCGTCCTGGTTACCAGGATTTTCTGACACAGTTGCGCGCGCAAACGCAGGCATTTGTGGGTCAGGTGGTGCTGGTGCATGGCGACTCGCATTGGCAGCGGGTCGACCAGCCGCTGCGCGATCCGGTGAGCCAGCAAGTCATCAGCAACTTCACCCGGGTGGAAACCTTTGGCTACCCTTTTTTCGGCTGGATCAAGGCCAGTGTGGATGCGGGCGACCCGCAGGTGTTCCGGTTTTCACCCCGGCCTTGGCGCGCCTCTGCGACACCGCCTTGATCGTGGCCAGGAGTCCGGGTCAATTCAAGGTTGGCCCAAGGGTCATGGGGTTTTGGCCGTTGAATTATCATGCGCGAAAGTCATGTACCGATGCCCAAGATAGCTCAGAAAACCCTGTTGACCTGGATGACGCTGTTAGGGGTCATCTGCTGGCTGTGGGTGGGCATGGCCCACGCCGCCGCTGACGGGCCAGAGACGAATTCGGCCGCATCGTTGCGGGCCAAGTACCAGGCCCTGGCCCCGCAACTGAGCAACAATCAGTTTAAGCGGCCCCTGTACATTGATTCGGTCGAAACCCCCAGTCAATTACGGGGGGACGTCTACGCCCTGGTTGATTACCCGTTTGCCGTCGTCAACCAGGCGTTCAACGACCCGGACCATTGGTGCGACATGTTGATCCTGCACATCAACACCAAATACTGCCATGCGTCTACCAATCAGGCCGTCAGCCTGCTGGAGGTGCGCATCGGCAAGAAAGACTATCAGCCGGTGGGTCAAGCCTCGCCGGTCGACTTTGCGTACCGGGTCGCCACCACGACGCCCGAGTATTTTGACGTCGGGCTCAGTGCAAAAACGGGGCCGCTGGGCACCAGCGACTACCGCATCCGTCTGGAAGCGGTCGCGATCCAGAGTGACAAGACCTTCCTGCACATCACGTATTCCTATGCTTACAATTTTTCCGGCCGGCTCGCGATGCAGGCTTATCTCGCCACCATCGGTCGCGACAAGGTCGGGTTCAGCGTGACGGGCACGACGGCCAGCGGACCGCCCGACTATATTGGGGGCGTGCGCGGCGTGGTGGAGCGCAACACCATGCGCTATTACCTCGCCATCGACGCCTATCTCGGCGCGGAGTCGACACCGCCTGCGCAGCAGCTTGAGAAGCGCCTGCAAAGCTGGTTTACCGCCACCGAGCTTTATGCCCGGCAACTGCATGAAATGGACCGCGCCGCCTACCTCGACATGAAGCGGCGTGAGTATCGGCGCCAGCAGGCCCCCCAGTAGTCTTCGCCGGTGGCGCGCGGCACGAAAAGCCAAGCTGCCTAGAATGGCCGGTCCATGATCCAACGCCGTCCTCACCCATGACCCCCGCTCTGCAACGCGCCGCCAGCTTTGCCGCTGAACAGTATCACCGCCTCAAAGATACCGCCCGGCGCCATCCGGTGCGGGCGGCTTTGCTGCTGCCGGCGCTGCTGCTGCTGTATGTGCTGCTGCTGATTCCGTTCACGCCCGGCATTGGTGACCTGCGCAAGGCCAAGTCTGAAGCTCCGACGGTGTTGCTGGCGCAAGATGGCACGGTGCTGGCCGAGTACCGGCGCATCAACCGCCAGTGGGTGACGCTGGACGAGATTGCGTCGAGCGTGGTGGACGCATTGATCGCCACCGAAGACCGTCGCTTTTACCAGCACCACGGGCTTGATTTTCGCCGCCTGGCCGCCGCGGTGCTCAGCACTTTGGGCGGCGATTTGCAGGGCGGCTCCACCATCACTCAGCAGCTGGCGCGCAACCTGTATCCCGAAGAAATCGGTCGCGCCACCAGCATCACGCGCAAGATCAGGGAGGCGATCACCGCGCTGAAGATCGAGGCGGTGTATTCCAAGCGCGAGATTCTGGAGACCTACCTCAACACCGTGCCATTTCTGTACAACGCCTTTGGCATCGAGATGGCCGCGCGCACTTATTTTGACAAGTCGGCCGCCAAGCTCGATGTGCTGGAGAGTGCCACGCTGATCGGCATGCTCAAGGGCACGAGCTACTACAACCCGGTGCAGAACCCGGAGCGCGCCGTGCTGCGCCGCAACCTGGTGCTGGCGCAGATGGCCAAAGACGGCAAGCTCGACCCGGGCCGGGTCGAGCTGCTGTCCAAGCGGGCGCTCAAACTCAATTTTGAGCGGCAAGGCGAGCCGCTGGGGCTGGCGCCGCACGTGGCCCAGCACTTGCGCAAATGGCTGATCGACTGGGCCGACCAGCGCAACTACGACATTCAAGCCGACGGCCTGCGGGTGTTCACCACCCTGGACGCCAAGATCCAGAAGACGGCCAACCAGGCGGTATCGCGGCAACTGGCCCAGCTGCAAAAACTGGCGGACGGGCGGCGCAAGACCGGGCCGGAGCGTGCCTTGCTGCAGGCCGGTTTTCTGGCACTGGACCCGCGCAGCGGCGCCGTGCGGGCGTGGGTCGGCAGCCGCGACTTTGCGCAGGAGCAGTTTGACCATGTGAGCCAGGCCCGGCGCCAGCCCGGCTCGACCTTCAAGCCTTTTGTGTATGGCGCGGCCTTCATGCAGGGCTTCGACCCGTCGGACACCTTGATGGACCAGCCGGTGGCGATCACGTCGCCCGGCGCACCGGTCTGGGCACCCAGCGACGCCACGCCGCCGAGCTACCAGCCCACCAGCCTGCGCGACGGCCTGGTGTATTCCAAAAACACCATCACGGCCCAGCTGATGCAGAAAGTGGGGCCCGCCAAGGTTGGGGCTCTGGCGCGGGCCATGGGGGTGCGCCAGAGCAAGCTCGACCTGGTGCCCTCGCTCGCTCTGGGCACCAGCCCGGTCACGCTGCTGGAGATGGTGGCGGCCTACGGCACCATTGCCAACGGCGGCAATTACCGCCAGCCGTTCTTGCTGCTGCGCGTGGAAGACCGCCACGGCCAATTGCTGGAACAGTTTGAGCCCGTCACAGAGCGCGAACCGGCCATGCCGCGTGGCTACGCGCTGACCTTGGTGAACGTGATGCGCGGCGTGATTGACCAAGGCACCGGCACCGCCATTCGCTACCGGTACGGCATTCAGGCCGACTTGGCCGGCAAGACCGGCACCACCCAGGACAACACCGACGGCTGGTTCATCATGATGAATCCGCAGCTGGTGGCGGGCGCCCGGGTCGGCTTTAACGACAACAGTGTGACCATGGGGTCCTGGGGCCAGGGCGCACGCAGCGCGCTGCCGATGGTGGGAGAGGTGTTCCAGCAGGCATTTCGCAACCGCTGGCTAGACCCGAAGGCCGAATTCGACATTCCGCGCCCGCGGCCACCGCCACCGCCGGAGCCGCGCGACGAAGCGCTGCCGGGCAGCGTGAGCGATGTCCTGGGGCGATTCTGGCGGCAGCTGCGGGGGAATTGATGATTTGCTATTTAAAACGTAGCTACATGCGTAGGATGGACGGGGGCTAGAGGCAATGCTGTTCAGATAACACCCCATCACCGTTCGGGCTGAGCCTGTCGAAGCCTGGCAGCCCTTCGACAGGCTCAGGGCGAACGGGCTTAAATGAACAGCATTGGGGCTAGAGGCTGATTTCGTCTAAAGTTTGAACGGTGTTGGCGCTCACTGGCCGAAGGCTGCCATTCGCTTGGCTCCCCCGCCTACAAGGGGTGCTCGGTGTAAAACTTGCCGCCGTGAAACAACAGCGGCGAGGCGCCGCTGCGGTGGCTGCAGCGCTCCACTTCACCGACAAAAATCACATGGTCGCCTTCCTCGTAGCGGCTGCGGTTGAAGCACTCAAACGTGGCCGCCGCGCCGACCAGCAGCGGCGCACCACTGACGCCCGGCTCAAACTCGACGTTGGCAAAGCGGTCCAGGCCGCGCGCGGCAAACTGCTGGGCCAGCGCTTTTTGCTGCGAACTCAGGATATGGATGGCATAGTGTGAACCGGTACTGAAGGCCGGTAGCGAGGCAGCGGCCCGGGCCAGGCTCCACAGCACCAGCGGTGGGTCCAGCGACACCGAGTTGAACGAGTTGGCCGTCAGCCCGACCAGCGCCCCCTCGGCGGTGCGGGCGGTGACAATCGTCACCCCGGTGGCAAACATGCCCAGGGCAACCCGAAACTCGGTGCCGGAAAAATTGGGAGCTTGCGCTTTTCGGCGCTTATCAGACAGAGGCATAGGCCAAATTTACCCGAAATGGCAGCCTGGCCCGCGCTGTCCCTTGATACCAGTGGCAAAACCAAGGGCAAGCCGCCGTGGCCACCGGTGCGGCTGGATCATCAGCGTCAGCGCGGCAACTGCATGCGCAGCCGGCGTGCCGTTTCTTCGGCCTGGGCGTCGTCAATCTCGCGCAGCACGCCGCTGACATTCACCGCGCCCTTTTTGTGCGCGAAGCGGCCGCTGAGCGCGACTTCGGGGCTCAGCAGGCCGCGTTGGTACAGGTCCCAGATCTCATGCCCGTAATCGGTCTGCAGCAGTTCGGGTGCGAACTGGCCGAAGAAACTGCGCAGGTTGTTCACATCGCGCAGCAGCATGCGCGGCGCATGCTGGTTGCCCGCCGCGTCCACCGCCTGCGGCAGGTCGATGATGACCGGGCCGTCTTGGCCCAGCAAGATATTGAATTCCGACAGATCGCCGTGCACGACCCCGGCGCACAGCATGCGCACCACCTCCGTCAGCAGCGCGCCATGGTGCGTGCGCGCTTGCGCGGGCGTCAGCGCGACATCGTTCAGGCGCGGCGCCGCGTCGCCATGGGCGTCGGTCACCAGCTCCATCAGCAGCACGCCTTCGATAAAGTTATGCGGCTTGGGCACGCGCACCCCGGCCGCGGCCAGTCGGTACAGCGCATCCACCTCGGCGCTTTGCCAGGCCGCCTCGGCCGCCTCCCGGCCAAAGCGCGTGCCTTTGGCCATGGCGCGGGCCTGGCGCGAATTCTTGACCTTGCGGTTTTCGGTGTAGTCCACCGCCTGGCGAAAGCTGCGCTGGGTCGCCTCTTTATAAATTTTGGCGCACCAGGTTTCCTGGGCGCGGCGCACCACGTAAACCGTCGCCTCCTTGCCACTCATCAACTGGCGCACCACGGTGTCGATCAGGCCTTCTTCGATTAAGGATTGCAGTCTTGCGGGTGGTTTCATGGTCCGCATTTTGCACTGCCGCGTGGGCCTGGGCTGCCAGCCGGCCTCGCTATACTGCACGCCGGGAGACAAAAACTGACCACGCACTCACTGGGCTGCGTCGCAATGCTGGAAGACAAATGACCGGTCCCGATGGTAAACGCGGTAATGCACCAAGGGTGCCGCCGCCGCAGTCGCTCAAAACCAAAGTCACACTGATCACGCTGCTGGTGTTTGTGCTGAGCTTGTGGTCCCTGTCGTATTACGCCAGTCGCATGTTGCGCCATGATATGCAGCGCCTGCTCGGTGAGCAGCAGTTCACCACCGTGTCGCTGATGGCGACTCAAGTCAATCAGGCGCTGACCGACCGAGCCAGCGCCCTGGAAACCTTGGCGCGCGCGCTGGCTCCCAGGCTGCTGAAAGAGCCGCAGGCGCTGCAAGCCTTCATGGACCAGAAAATTATTTTGAACATCCTGTTCAATGCCGGTGTGCAGGTTCTTGGGCGTGACGGCGTGCTGCTGACGCCAGCGTCGGATCGGGGCGGTGTCGGCGTCGAGCCTGCACAGCATGCGGCCGTGCAGGCGGCCCTGCAGCAGGGCAAAACCACGGTCGGCGAGCCCTGGCCCGGGCACGCGGTGTTTCCGATCGCCGCTGCGATTCGCGACGGGCAGGGGCAGGTGCTGGGTGCGTTGGTCGGTAGCACCGACTTGAGGCAGCCCAATTTTTTGGGCCAGCTGATGGACCGCCGCTACGGCCAGACCGGCAGCTATCTGCTGATTGCAGCGCAGCAGCGCCGGGTGCTTGCCGCCACTGACAAAAGTCGGCTCATGGAAATCTTGCCCGCGCCCGGCAGCAACCCCACGATTGATCGTTTTCTGCAGGGCGAGGAAGGCTCGGCCGTGATGCGCAATCCGCTCGGGGTCGAGATACTGGCTTCGGACAAAGGCGTCCCGGTCGCCGGCTGGGTCATGGCGGCCGTGCTGCCCACGGCAGAAGCTTTTGCCCCGGTGCATGCCATGCAGCAGCGCCTGCTGCTGGCCACGGGCGTGCTGACGCTGCTGGCGGGCTTGTTGGTCTGGTGGTGGCTCCAGCGCCAGCTGGCGCCGCTGCAGGTCATGGCCCGCCGACTGGCGGCCATGGCTGATGAACAAGAGCCGCTGCATGCCTTGCCGGTGACCCGCCCCGATGAAATTGGCCAGCTTGTTAAAGGCTTCAATCGCCTGTTCGGCACCTTGGGGCAGCGCGAGGCCTTGTTGCAGCAAATCCTGGATACCTCCAGCGTGGCGATTTTCCTGGTGGATCGCCAGGGCTACATCACGCTGGCCAACCAGCGCATGGCGGGGTTGTTTGGCTACCCGCTCAATGAGCTGCAAGCCATGGAATACGTGGCGCTGGTGCATCCCCAGCAGCGCGAGATCGGGCGCCAGAAGATGCGGGCCTTGCTCGCCAGTCAGATCCAGTCGGTGGATTTGGAGCGCCTTTATTGGCGCGCCGACCAGACCGAGTTCTGGGGTCACCTGACCGGACATCGTTTTGTGGATGCCAATGGCGCCGAGCAAGGTCTGGTCGGTGTGATCGCTGATGTGTCCCAGCGCCGCCAGGCTGAAGCCGAGCTGCGCATTGCGGCCCTGGCGTTCGAGTCTCAGCAAGGCATGGTCATTACCGATGCGCAAGGTTTGATCCTGCGTGTCAACCAGGCCTTCAGCGCGATTACCGGCTACAGCGCGGCGGAAGCCGTCGGCCACAACCCGCGCCTGCTCAGCTCCGGGCGCCATGACGCTGGCTTTTATGCCGCCATGTGGGACGCCGTGGCGCGCAAGGGTGCCTGGCAGGGTGAAATCTGGAACCGGCGCAAAAATGGCGAGGTGTTCCCTGAATGGCTCAGCATCAACGCCGTCAAAGACCCGTCCGGGCAGCCCACGCACTATGTGGCCACCTTGGCCGACATCAGCGCCCGCAAGGCAGCCGAGGATCAGATCAAGAGTCTGGCGTTTTTTGACACCTTGACCGGTTTGCCCAATCGCCGCCTGTTGCTGGACCGGCTGGCGCAGGCGCTGGTTAGCGGCGCGCGGCATCAGCGCCAGGGCGCGCTGATGTACATTGATCTCGACGACTTCAAGACCCTCAACAGCACCTATGGCCATGACGTGGGTGACCAGTTGTTGCAGCAGGTGGCGCAGCGCTTGAGCCACTGTCTGCGCGAGGGCGACACGGTGGCGCGTCCGGGCGCTGACTCCTTTGCCGTGTTGCTCCAGGAACTGAACGCGAACCCGGTGGAGGCGGCGATTCAGGTCGAGAACGCGGGCGAAAAAATCAGGCTCGCACTCAGTGAGCCGTACCAGATCGGCAGTCATATGCATCGCAGCACGGCCAGCATTGGCGTCACCCTGTTTGACGACCGGCAGCACGAAGGCATTGATGCGCCCTTGAAACGGGCGGAACTGGCCATGTACCAGGCCAAGACCGCCGGGCGCAACACGCTGCGCTTTTTTGACCCGCAAATGCAAGCCGCCGTGCTGGCGGTGGCGGTGCTGGAAACCGATTTGCGCGAGGCGCTGCGCAGCAACCAGTTTCTTTTGTACTACCAGGCCCAGGTCAGCGGCGAACGCCATGTGAGCGGCGTGGAAGCGCTGGTGCGCTGGCAGCATCCGGTGCGTGGCTTGGTAGAGCCCGCCGAGTTCATCCCGCTGGCCGAGCAGACCGGCTTGATTTTGCCGCTCGGCCAATGGGCGCTGGAAACCGCGTGTGCCCAGTTGGCTGCCTGGGCCAGCCAGCCCGAGCTCGCCCAGCTCACAGTGGCGGTGAATGTCAGCGCGATGCAGTTTCATCAAGGCGATTTTGTGGCGCAGGTGATGGCAACGCTGGCGCGCACTGGCGCCAACCCGCAACGCCTCAAGCTCGAACTCACCGAGAGCTTGCTGGTGCGCGATGTGGAGGGCATCATCAGCAAGATGAGCGCCCTGCAAGCCCGGGGTGTGGGTTTTTCGCTGGACGACTTTGGCACCGGCTATTCCTCACTGTCTTACCTCAAGCGCCTGCCGATCAACCAACTCAAAATCGACCAGGGCTTTGTGCGTGACATCCTGAATGATGCGAACGACGCCGCCATCGCCAAAATGGTGGTGGCGCTGGCCGATACCCTGGGACTGGCGGTGATCGCCGAGGGCGTGGAAACCGTGGCCCAGCGCGATTTTCTGGCGGCTCAGGGTTGCCATGCTTACCAGGGCTATTTGTACAGCCGCCCGCTCCCCCTCGATGCGTTCGAAGGATTCATGCGGCAGGGCGTGCCAGCTTAAACCAGCAGGGTGTCGGCGTTCACATAGGTGTAGCCCAGGGCTTTGGCAACCGCTTCATAGGTGACATGGCCATTGGCCACATTCAGGCCGTTTTTCAGGTGCGGGTTGTCTTTGAGCGCCTGTTTCCAGCCTTTATCGGCCAAGGCCACGGCATGCGCAATGGTCGCGTTGTTGAGGGCAAAAGTCGAGGTGCGGGCCACGGCGCCGGGCATGTTGGCCACGCAGTAGTGCACGATGCCGTCGACCAGGTAGGTCGGCTCGGCATGGGTGGTGGCGTGCGAGGTCTCAAAGCAGCCGCCCTGGTCAATCGCCACGTCCACCACCACGGCGCCTTTTTTCATCCGAGAAATCATGCTGCGCGTCACCAGCTTGGGTGCGGCGGCACCCGGAATCAGCACGCCACCGATCACCAGATCGGCGTCGAGCACGGCCTCTTCGACACTGTGCGCACTGGAGTACACGGTGTTGATGCGGTTGCCAAACACCAGATCGAGCTGGCGCAGCCGGTCCACACTCTTGTCCAGCACCGTCACCCGCGCGCCCATCCCGACCGCCATTTGCAGCGCGTGCGTGCCGACCACACCGGCGCCAATGATCACCACATGGGCGGCAGGCACACCGGGCACGCCACCGAGCAGCACGCCCATGCCGCCTTTGGATTTTTCCAGATGCGCGGCACCGGCCTGCACCGCCATCCGCCCGGCCACTTCGCTCATCGGCGCCAGCAGCGGCAGACCGCCGCCGGGGCCGGTAATGGTTTCGTAGGCAATGCACACCGCGCCTGACTTGATCAGGGCGGCGGTTTGCTCCGGATCGGGCGCCAGATGCAGGTAGGTGTACAGAATCTGCCCCGGGCGCAGCAGAGCGCACTCTTGCGGCTGCGGCTCTTTCACCTTGACGATCATGTCGGCCTTGGCAAACACTGTCGCCGCGTCCGCCACCAGCGTCGCGCCTGCCGCCTCATACTGGGCGTCGCTCAGGCCAATGTCGGCGCCCGCGCCGCGCTGCACCAGCACATGGTGGCCGTGCGTGGCGAGCTCACGCACGCTGGCCGGCGTCAGGCCGACGCGGTATTCATGGTTCTTGATTTCTTTGGGTAGTCCGACCAGCATGTTGTTCTCCAGAATAGTTGCAAAAGGCGGCGGTGTGTCGAGTGACGACCGCATTCATGGCGGACTTGCTCCGTCGCTGAATTCAAATATTTTCGGACTTCAATGACCGGTCAGGGGGTTTTTAACTTGTTTTTATGAACCATTAGCTGTGTGAATGAAATCTCGATTAGTCTTATTTTTGTAGAAATAGGTGGCCGTTTGCCAGACACTTCAATTTTCACTATCCGGCAAGACACCATGTCCCAACAGGCAGACTTCATCATCATTGGCGGCGGTATCGCCGCTGCCTCGGTCGCCTACTGGCTGGCGCCGCACGGCCGTGTCATTGTGCTGGAGCGCGAGTCGCAGCCGGGCTACCATGCCACCGGACGCTCGGCCGCCATCTTCATGGAGAGCTATGGCACGCCGCAAGTGCGCGCGCTCACCATGGCCAGCCGGGCCTTCCTGCAAGCGCCACCAGCCGGTTTTAGCGAGCACGCCCTGCTGTCGCCGCGCGGCGCGCTGCTGGTGGCCGCGCCCGGGCAAGAGACGCTGCTGGCCCAAAAATGGGCCACCATGCACGCCCTGATTCCCAATACCCAACTGCTCGACCGCGCCGCCACCTGCGCGCTGGTGCCCGCGCTGCGCCCGGAGCAGGTGCTGGGTGCGGTGTACGAGCCCGATGCCGCTGACATGGACGTGGATGCGCTGCTGCAGGGCTATCTGCGCGGGCTGCGCCGCGCCGGTGGTTCTGTGATCTGCAATGCCGAGGTCACCGCGCTGGCGCACGCCAACGGGCGCTGGCGGGTGCAGGCGGGCGCTATCAGTTACGAGGCACCGGTGGTGCTCAACGCCGCAGGCGCCTGGGCCGATGTGCTGGCCGGCATGGCGGGTGTGCAGCCGATCGGGCTGGAGCCGCGTCGGCGTTCGGCTTTTATTTTTGCGCCGCCCGCCGAGGCCAGCACCGCCCATTGGCCGATGGCCATCGGCATGAGTGAGGACTGGTACCTCAAACCCGAAGCCGGCCTGTTGCTGGGCTCGCCCGCCAATGCCGACCCGACGCCGCCGCAAGATGTGCAAGCCGAAGAGATGGACGTGGCGCTGGGCATCTACCGCATCGAGGAAGTGACGAATTTAAGCATCCGCCGCCCGACGCGTACCTGGGCCGGGCTGCGCTCGTTCGTGGCCGACGGCGACCTGGTCGGCGGTTTTGCCAGCGAGCCGAAGGGCTTTTTCTGGGTTGCCGCGCAAGGCGGCTACGGCATCCAGACCTCCGCCGCCATGGGCGAAGCCTGCGCCGCTCTGGTACGTGGCCTGCCACTTCCGGCGCACATTGCCGCCCATGGCTTGAC
>JANYHL010000038.1 GCA_025359085.1 Gammaproteobacteria bacterium | reverse complement strand
ACTGGTCAGTGCCATTCTGGCCGAACAAGACGAGGAGTGGATGACCGCAAAAATCTACCTGACCATGAAACCCTGACGCCGCGTATTCACAACACCCCAAAACCAGATTCCGGAAATTTACAGAAAAGAAGTTGCTTTATCCGGCAGTCGGCTTACGCTGCATTCCAGCCGGCCAACACTCCAGATCGCCACAGCCCGCCATGCGAACCAAATCAGGCTCTAGCCCCCGTTCGATATGCGTAAAAAGCTATGCTTTATGTAGCAAGCGTCTCGTGAGAAAAGTGTTGCAAGGTTTTGCTTGTCCATGACTCACGCCAGCCAAAGATTGATGAGCGCCACGCCGGTATTGACAAAGTCCGCTGTGTTGCGGGTGACAACGGTAAAGTGGTGCTCGTTTGCGGTGATGTCGGTAAAGGGCAAGATGCGCCCGGCAAACGCGGCGCGCACGCCCGTCAACCAGATGCGTAGCGCACTGCCCTGTGGAGGCGAACGGCGCTCCAAGGCCTGGACGCCCATCTCCAACTCCAGGATGGTGATGGCAGACCGCTAAAGCCTGCTGGCTGGCTGCGTGGCAGCCCTTTCACAGTATGGGCTGACAGCTATCAAACCGATAGCGGTTTAAGCAACTCCGCCAGATCACTCTCGGAAAACAGCGGCTGCTTGCGCCCGACCGAGCCGCTGTACATGCTCTCGGCCAACGCCGCTTTGCGCTCTTGCAGACCCAGAATGCGCTCTTCAATCGTGCCTTGCGCCACCAGCTTGACGACCCACACGCTTTGCGTCTGGCCGATGCGGTGGGCGCGGTCGGTGGCCTGGTTTTCGACCGCCGGGTTCCACCACGGGTCGTAGTGGATCACGGTGTCGGCTTGCGGCAGGTTCAGGCCGACGCCGCCGGCTTTCAGGCTGATCAAAAACAGCGGCACGGCGCCGCTGGTGAACTGCTCGATCAAGGCATCGCGCTTCTGGCTTTGACCGGTGAGCTTGACCCAGGCAATGTTGCGTTTTTCGAGCTCCGCCTCGATCAGCTTGAGCATGCTGGTGAACTGAGAGAACAGCAAAATGCGGCGTCCCTCGGCCAGCATTTCGGGCAGCATCTCCATAAGCCGATCCAGCTTGGCCGAGGCCGTAACTTTTTTGGCGGCGGCCAGCGCCACCAGATGCGGGTCGCAGCAGACCTGACGCAGCTTCAACAGGGCATCCAGAATCGTGATCTGCGACTTGGCCATGCCTTTGGTGTCCAGGGCTTCGCGCACGCTTTTCTCCATGCCGAGGCGGATGGTTTCGTACAGGTCGGCCTGCTTGCCGGTGAGTTCGACGCGCATCACGGTCTCGATCTTGGGCGGCAGCTCGCCCGCCACCACCGCCTTGGTGCGGCGCAGCATGAAGGGTGTGACGCGGCTTCGCAACTGGTGCAGGCGCTCCGGATTGCCCTGTTTTTCAATCGGCGTGCGAAACAGGTCCTGAAACTTCTTTTGACTGCCTAGAAAGCCCGGCATCAAGAAGTGGAACAGGCTCCAGATTTCGCCCAGATGGTTTTCCATCGGCGTGCCCGACAGGCACAGGCGCTGGCGCGCGCGCAGCTGGCTCGCCACCTGCGCCGCCTGGGTACTGGCATTTTTGATGTTTTGCGCTTCGTCCAGCACCACCAGGTGCCATTGGGTTTTGAGCCAGCGCTCGCGGTCGCGCTCCAGCAGCGAATAGGGCGTGATGACAATGTCGTGGTCGTGCACGCTGTCGGCCAGTTCGTGCCGGTCCTTGCCGTGCAGCACCAGGCTGCGCAGGTCGGGGCAAAAGCGCGCCGCCTCGCGCTGCCAGTTGCCCATCAGGCTGACCGGGGCGACGATCAGCGCCGGGTAGGTCAGGCGGCCCGCGTCTTTTTCAAGCTGGATGTGGACCAAGGTTTGCAGCGTTTTGCCCAGGCCCATGTCGTCGGCCAGGATGCCGCCCAGACTGTATTGACGTAAAAACTGCAGCCAGTTCACGCCCTGCTGCTGGTAGGGGCGCAGGCTGGCCTGCACGCTGGCGGGCACCGGCACCACGGGTAGCTCGGTGTGGCCGCTGAGTTGCTTGATCATCTTGCGCAGGGCCTGCGCACCGTCCCACACGGCGCCTTCCCCCAGCGAAGCGGTGGTGCGCATGGCATCCAGGCGCGAGAGTTTCAGGCTGTCGCCGCTGAAATCATGGCTGCGGTCGCCCACCAGCTCCAGCAGGGCGGCCATCCAGGGTTTGAGCGCGTCGGTCGGCAGGCGAATGAAACCTGGGCCGGCGGTGTTGGGCAGAAAGATAAACGGTGGAATATGGGGTAAGCCGGTGTCCGGGTCGACCGGGCTGGTGGCGGCCTGCGCAATCAGCGTCGGCAGCCAGGGCAAGATGTTGTGGCGCACCCCGTTGATCTCCATGCCCAGGGACAGCTCAAACCAGGGCGAGGTGGCGCCGTCGTCGCCTTCATCGGCTTCGGCGCCTGCGTGACGGGCGTGCGGCTCGTCCGGCTCGCCCTGGCCTTGCAGCTTGACATCAAGCGCATCAGCGTGGCTGATCCAATGCGTCAGCGCGTCATCGAGCGTGACCTCAAAGCCCGCCGCCTTGAACACGGTAAAACCCGCGTCCGCCCATTGCAACCAACTTTGTTGCGACGCTTCACCGGGAATGCCAAACTGGCCCGGCGCCGCCGCGCGCAGCCCCAGTTGGGCCAGCCGGGTGATGGCGTCGAGCTCGGCCTCGGTGTCGCGCTGCAGCAGCAAGCGCCCCTGCGCGTCATCAACCAGCACCGTGCTGCCTTGTCCGGCCCACCAGCCTCGATGCCCGGCATAGTCAAAGCTCAGTTGCGCTTGCAACAAGCCCTTGGCCGGGGTGTCTGGCGCGGGCACCGGTGCCAGGTGCAGGCAGGCGCGCGGGGTGATGCCTTGCAGCGTGGCGAGCTGCTCCAGCACCGGCGGCGGCGGCACCCGGCCCAGCTGTTGCAGCAGTGCCAGCTGGTGCGTTTTCAGCGCCGAGGGTTGGAGTGGCGGCGCTTTGAGCAGCACCGCCAACTGCGCCGTCGGCACGCCATCGGCCTGCACCAGACCGCATTGACCACTGGCCGCATCCAGGTACAAGGGCGGCGTGTTCAGGCACAGTTGCGCGCCGGCGTTGGCCAGCCGAGCGCGCAAGACCCAGGCGGGCTCGTCCGCGCCCGGGCTGCTCACTTCATGCCATTCCCAGCGCAAGCCCTGCGGCGGGCCCCATTGCACCGGGGCACCCGGCAGACCCTTGCCGTTCTCCAACAGCAGGCGCCCGGTACTGGCCGCTTGTTGCAGCGCCATCAGGCCGAGCTTGCCATGCAGGGTTACTTTGGCTTTGTAGTTGTAGCTGTAGTAACCGCTGCTCCCGCTGGGCAGGGTACGCAGCAGCTGCAGCACCTCCTGGTCGATCTCGGTGGCCTGGTCAAACGCGGTTTGGCCGCGCGTGGGGGGAATGCGCAGGGCTTTGGGCTTGGCCCAGCCGCCATGGACTTTGGGGTAAGACACCACGACGTCCATTTGCAGCTCGGGCGTGCGGCCCTTGGCGCCGGCCACGGACAACAGGTACAGGTACTGCTCATGGACAAAGGGGGTGCTCGAGTCGATAGCGCCCGGCGCACCTTGGCGGCGGGCCTGTTCGGCGGCGCGCGCCAGTGCGGCCTGGTGCGCCGCTTCAACTTGTTCCGGCGTGGGGGCTGCCGGCGCCTGGGCACCGCGGGCCGCTGCGGGGTCCATCAGCCTGCGCCCTTGCTGCGCCGCCTTGAGCAGCACCGCCACGCCGTGCTTGCACTGGTAGCCGACCGGGCAGCTGCAGTCGCTGTCCCAGTTGGCGACTTCACCATTGGGTTTAAAACTCAGCTCAATCGACACCTGGTAGGGCCAGCGCTGGCTGCCCTGCACGGCGGCCTGCAACTGCCAGTAGTCGCCGATGGGCTTGATTTCCAGCGACAGCACCTTCTGCGTCAGGTAGAGCGTGAGGCCGCGGTCCCAGGTGGCGCGGTCGATCGAGTTGGCCAGCGACTGGGTGCTGAACCAGGGGCCGACTGTGGCGCTGTTAATTTGCATGAAATCGGCCGCTAGCCACCGTCACCATTGCGTAGGCAGCTACTTTAATAATAGTAGGTCAAAGCGCCAACTGGCTCAAAGCATGGTCGGCCTGCTGGTCGGCGTGGTAGCTGCTGCGCACCATGGCGCCCACGGCGGCGTGGCTGAAGCCCATCGCATAGGCCTCGGCCTCGAACATCTTGAAGGTGTCCGGGTGCACATAGCGCTTCACGGTCAGGTGAGAGGCAGAGGGCGCAAGGTACTGGCCGAGGGTCAGCATGTTGATGCCGTGGGCACGCATGTCGCGCATCACGGCCAAAATTTCCTCGTCGGTTTCACCCAGGCCGACCATCAGGCCGCTCTTGGTCGGCACAGCAGGAAACAGCGCCTTGAACTTTTTCAGCAGGTTCAAGGAGAATTGGTAGTCGGAACCGGGGCGCGCTTCTTTGTACAGTCTTGGAACCGTTTCCAGGTTGTGGTTCATCACGTCGGGCGGCGCGGCTTTCAGAATCCCCAGCGCGCGGTCGTCGCGGCCGCGAAAGTCGGGCACCAGCACCTCGATCTGGGTCTGCGGCGATTTTTCACGGATGGCCTGGATGCAGGCGACAAAATGCCCGGCACCGCCGTCGCGCAGATCGTCGCGGTCGACGCTGGTGATCACCACGTATTTGAGCTTGAGTTGGGCGATGGTGTTGGCCAGGCTCATCGGCTCGTTCACATCCAGCGGGTCGGGCCGGCCATGGCCGACGTCGCAAAACGGGCAACGCCGGGTGCATTTGTCGCCCATGATCATGAAGGTCGCCGTGCCTTTGCCGAAACACTCGCCGATGTTGGGACAACTGGCTTCTTCGCATACCGTCACCAGCTTGTTGCTGCGCAGCACGTCCTTGATTTCGTAAAAGCGGGTGCTGGGGCTACCGGCCTTGACGCGAATCCAGGCCGGTTTGCGCAAAATTTCTCCCGGCACCACCTTGATCGGGATGCGCGCCAGCTTGGCGGCGGATTTTTGTTTGACCAGCGGGTCGTAGGTTTCAAGGGACTGGACCTCGCGCACGGCCGCAGGCGTAGCGGGGGTGACAAGGTCGTCGGGGCGATGGCTCATGGTGGCAACAGGTCGGTAAAGGGTGCAAACAGGCTTGCTGGTCAGGTCAGGGCGCCAGGTAGCGGGTGAGCTTGTGGCCCAGCAGCTCGGCGGCCTCGTCCCAGCCAACGCAAATGCCGATTGTAGAAAGATCCACCGTTTGCAGTCCGGCATAGCCGCAGGGGTTGATACGCGCGTAGGGTTCCAGGTCCATCGCCACGTTCAGCGCGACGCCGTGGTAGGTGCCGTTGCGGCTGACCTTGATGCCTAAAGCGGCGATCTTGCCCAGACCTTCAAAATTGGGGCCGCCCGAAAAAAGCGGGGGAAAGCCGTTCCGTTTCGCGGCCGGATCCGACCCCCATTTTTCCGATTCCGACTTCATCGGCCGCTGTGGCAGCAAGGCATGCGATGCGGGGTCGTCCAGCCGCACGTAAATACCCGGCGCGCCCGCCACCCGGTGCCCCGTCACGCCAAAAGCGGCCAGCGTGCGGATCACCGCTTCCTCGATCCGGTAGACATATTCCTTGATGAAATAGCCGGCGCGCTTCAGGTCGAGCAGCGGATAGGCCACCACCTGGCCGGGACCGTGGTAGGTGACCTGGCCACCGCGGTTGGTCTGCACCACCGGGATGCTGGCGGGATTGAAAATATGTTCCGCCTTGCCCGCCAGCCCTTGGGTATAGACCGGGTTGTGCTCACAAATCCATAGCTCATCGGGCGTCTCGGCAGTTCGCGCGGCGGTGAATGCCTGCATCGCGGCGTAGATGGGCAGGTAGTCCACCCGACCGAGGCGACGCAGCGACAGGCCCATGCTCATCTACAGCACCACCTTGACCATCGGATGCGTGGAAAGCGTGCGGTACAGCTCGTCGAGCTGCTCGCGGGAGGTGACGGTGACGGTCAGGGTGACCCCGAGGTATTTGCCGCCCTTGCTTTCGCGCAGCTCGATGGTGCTGGCATCAAACGTGGGGTCGAACTGGCGGGCGATCAGGGTGAGGGCGTTCACCAGCCCGTCCACCTTGGTCCCCATGACCTTGATGGGAAACAGCGACGGGTAGGTGATGAGCGACTCGGCGCCAGGTGCTGGGGGGACTTTGGACATGGCTGAATTATCGCTGGCCGCTCAGATCAGGCGGGTTGGCATGCACTGCGCCAGGGGGGCATCACTTGATGCAGACCGAGCGGACCATTTTGATGTCGGTCAGTCCCATCATGACTTTTTCCATGCCGTCCATTTTCAGGGTGCGCATGCCGCCTTCCACGGCAGCGGCGAAAATTTCGGCCACCCGGGCGCGCTCCTGGATCAGTTTCTTGATGTCATCGCTGGCAATCAGCAGTTCGTGCAGGCCGACGCGGCCTTTGTAACCGGTGTCACGGCACTTGTTGCAACCGAGGTGGCGGTAAAACCGCAGCTCGCCGTCCTGGTCGTACGTCTTGTGCCAGCTCTCAATCATTTTTTTTGTTTCACCCTCGTAATCGGCGGTCCAGGCCGCCGAGTGCCGCAGCTCCTCGGCATATTCGGCGGCAAACAGACGCAATTCTTCGGCGTCCGGGATGTAGGACTCCTTGCAGCTGCACAGTTTTTTGGCCAACCGTTGCGCCAGAATGCCCAACAGCGCATCGGCAAAGTTGAACGGGTCCATGCCCATGTCCAACAGCCGCGTGATGGACTCGGGCGCCGAGTTGGTGTGCAGCGTGGAAAACACCAGGTGGCCGGTGAGCGAGGCTTCCACGCCCATCGCCACTGTTTCTTTGTCGCGCGACTCGCCGACCATGATGATGTCAGGGTCGGCGCGCAAAAAGGCGCGCATGATCAGCGCAAAGTCAATCCCGGCTTTGCGGTTTATCTGGACCTGGCGCAGCCCTTTTTGCGTGATTTCGACCGGGTCTTCGGCGGTCCAGATTTTGGTGTCGGGCGTGTTGAGGTGCTTGAGAATGGAGTGCAGTGTGGTGGTTTTACCGGAACCGGTCGGGCCACAAACATAGAACAAGCCATAGGGCTTCTCGACCGTTCTGATCACGCGCTCCATGTTGTGGGCGGTCAGGCCCAGCTTATCCAGTGGGATCGGCTCCCCGGCCGCCAGAATGCGCATCACCACGTCTTCCACCCCACCCGCGGACGGAATGGTGGCCACCCGCAGCTCGATGTCAAGCGGGCCGTATTTCTTGAACTTGATCTTGCCGTCCTGGGGGCGGCGCCGCTCTGAAATATCGAGGTCGCACATGATTTTGAGGCGCGTCACCATCGCCTGGCGGAAATGGGCCGGCACCTCGATATACGGCTGCAGCGTGCCGTCAATGCGAAACCGGATGCCGGTCTTTAGTTTGCCCGGCATCGGCTCGATATGAATGTCCGACACCCCCTGCTTGTAGGCGTCAATGATGACTTTGTTGACGAACTTGACCAGCTCGTTGTCCGCCGCCGCCGACTCCAGCGAATCGTCGTTGCTGCCGTCGTCAATCGCGCCGCCATCCATGTCGGCCAACAACTCGTCAATCGATCCGCCTGCCGCTTCCAGGCCGAAAATCTGACCCAGTGTTTCGGCAAATTCGGCTTGCGTCGTGACCCGGTAAGAAAATTTGGTGATGCGCGGGAACACCTGCGGCACCACGCGCGAGTTGCGCGCCGCCTCCGGGTCGATGCACATGATGACCAGGCCATCGGGCGATTCCTCCAGCGGGATCCAGCCCTGCTGTTCAATGAATTCGCGCTTGAGCGGGCCATGCAGTATCTCCGAGCGGATGCGCCCGGCGCTGAAGGGCTCATAGGGCAGCTCAAAAAATTTGGCCAGCGAGGGGCCGATCTGGGCTGGCAGTACTTTATAACGCGTCATCAGGACGTGCTCTACAGATTTGCCTTCTTTGCGTGCTTCCGGCCAGCAGCGCTCCAGCTCGTCTGCGGTGATCACACCATCCGTTATCAGGCCATCGTATTTTGTGGCCCGGCGCCGCACACCTACTTCCGCCTTCTTCACGCGTTGCCGAATGACGATCGCCAGTGTCTTGCAGAGCTGGGAGATGCCCTCGACTTCAAGTTCACCAAAGGGTTGATCACTCTTGTTGTTGATGACCTGCAGTACGCCATGCAGCCGCTCGCCTTCAAGAATGGGCGCCACCAGCATCTGGCAGGATCGGTAGCCCGAGCGTTTATCCACCTCTTTTAAAAAGGTCAAGCCCGGATGGATCCGCTTAAGCGCCTCGTCGTCATAAACGTCGGGCAGATTGAGCAATTCGCGGCTGAAGGCGACGTATCCGGCGATGCTTTGGGGCGAGATCGGCAGCTTGAGGTCGCGGCTGCTGTTGAGCCCGGTCTTGACCTTGGAGACAATCGCCGTCTGGTCTTCATTGACGGCATAGAGGGTCAGGCGGTCGGCATTGAACAGTTTGCAGATGTCCTGACTCGCCTCCAGCATGATTTGATCCAGGTTTTCGGTCTCGTGAATGCGGGCGGTGACCTGCTGCAGCTGTCTGTAGAACAAGGCTTGGAACAACATGCCCCGTTTTTCGCTGGGAAGCTTTTGAGATTCAAAAAAGACCTGCTCGGAACTGATCTCGCCACTGGCCGGTTTGATTGCGGCGTTCATAAATCAAACTCCTGACCCGCCCGCAGCCAGCGAATGTCATGCGTCACATGGTGTCGATTGACCCGGGTGTGATCAAAACGTTGAATTTGGGCCATGATCAACTCGGTTTCTGCGGGCTTGGTGTGGGTGATGTAAATAGGGTAATTGTGACCGAGTGCGATGCAGTCGAGCTCCTCGGCCAATACCTGGGGCGACAAGTGCAAACTGCGCCTGGCGAGGTCATTTTCGCGGTTGCCGAAGGCGGTCTCGATCACCAGCATGACGACATTGAGTTGGTTGAGCCGACCCCAGAAAGCCGGATTCCTTTCAGTATCGCCGGTAAACACCCAATAGCCATGACCCTCGGTGAGGGCAAAACCGACGGCGGGAACGGTGTGCACCGCTGGTAACACTTCAATCAATTTGCCACCAAATTGCAGGGTCTGGCCCACCTGGATTTCATGAAAGCTGACCAAGGGTGTCTCCAGCGTTGGAATGCGACTGAAATCGGGCCAGATGACGTCATTGAAAATATGCGCTTTCAAGGCGGCGATGGTATCGGCGAGGGCATGAATCCGAACCGGCGTCGTGCACCGTGCGGCAATGGCGTCCACCATCAAGGGCAGGGCCAGCACATGGTCCAGGTGCGAGTGCGTGAGCAAGATGTGTTCAATGCCGCGCATTTCATCGAGCGTGAGGTCGCCCACCCCGCTGCCCGCATCAATCAAGAGGTCCTCGTCGATCAGGAATGACGTGGTTCGGCAATCTTTAGCGATGGCGCCTGAACAGCCTAGTACACGTACTTTCATGGCGGGTCCTTACTTGGTCTCAAAATTGGTCGCGCCGTCGCACACCGGATCAAACGGCAGCAGGCGATGTAAGGCCAGTGCTTTGAAAAATATCCCACAACGCCTCGCCACAGGCGTCCCTTAGCTCGCTGTCCAGAGGGGAGGGAGTTGACCTGTCATTCGGCCAGTTCAGGCCTGAACAAACTGCATTTGGGTCCCGGCCAGCTCAATCAGGTCGCCGTTTCTCAAGGGCACCGGCTGCGCTCCGATGGCCGCCCCGTTGAGTGTCGGGTTACCGACACCCTCCACATGATGCACGACAAAGCCACGCTGTCGTCGGGTAATCGCGGCAACCGCGACACCAGGTTTGCCAATGGTGGTGACTACTTTGGTCAAGGGCACTTCACGCCCGGCCGCCGCCCCCGACAAAACCTTAATCGCGGCGCGCAAGGGTTCAGCGCCAGCTGGGGCTTCAAAACTGGCAGGCGCAGCTGGCGTCAATGGCGTGGGTGCCACGGATGGCGCCAATCCGCCGGTGCTCGCTTTGACCATCACAGGCTTTTCAAAAGACTCTGCCTGCGCCTCGCTGACAAATTTGATCTTGTATTTGCCGACTTCGACCGAGTCGCCGTCTTGCAGCAACTGCTTCTTGACCGCCTTGCCATTCACATAGGTGCCATTGGTACTGTTCAAATCTTCCAGAAAGATCTGGGCGCCGACCATTTGCACCACAGCATGCTCGCCGCTGACAGCCAGGTTGTCGATCACGATGTCGTTGTAGGGTCGCCGCCCGAGCGTCGTCCGGTCCTTGGTCAATTGGACTTCCTTAATGACAACACCATCGATCGATACGATCATTTTCGGCATGACCGACTCCTGTTCCTGAAATTAATTATTGGGTTTCTCATGAGCTAACTACATTATTTACCAAACAATCTGGCCATCAATCCCGGCTTTTCCGGGGAAGCTGTCGCCTGTATCAATAATACTGTGATGTTATCGCGCCCACCATTCTCATTAGCCAAGGTTACCAGCTGTGCCGCCATGAGCGCCAGCGATGCACCATTTTGCAGAATTTCTGCAATCGCCGCATCTTGCATCATGTCAGAAAGTCCATCGGAACATATTAAATAAATATCATCGGGCTCAACGCGATGCTCATTGAGCTCCAGCAAAACCACATCGTCGACCCCCAGCGCCCGGGTCACCAGGTTTTTGTTGAGGGCGGTCGCGGCCTGCTCGGGGGTTAGCAATCCAGCGTCAATCTGCTCCTGCAGCAGCGAATGGTCCTTGGTGATCTGCACCAAGACATTGCCGCGCCAGCGATAGCAACGGGAATCCCCGACATGTCCTAACAGCAGGCGGCGGTCGTGAAAAACCCCAACCACGAGAGTGGTCCCCATGCCCGCATACTGGCTATTCGAGCAAGACGCACCGTAAATAGAGCGATTGGCGTTGTCAACACAAATCTCAATGGCACGCTGGACTTCGCCGGCATTGGCCTGCTGACTGGCCTCAGACAACCAACGTGCCAATTCTGACTTGATATAGGCGGTTGCCATGCCACTGGCAATCTCGCCTGCGTTGTAGCCTCCCATGCCATCCGCTAAAACACCGATCTGTGTGGCTTCATCAAAAGCCACCGAGTCTTCATTGTTCTCCCGGGTTCGGCCCGGATCAGTTTGCGCATAAAAGATGTAATTCATTAAGCTACCAGTCTAGTTCTCAGTACCGCGCAGTGCTCGCACCGCGCGGGTCCAAGGTGGGGACCGTGCTGGCCAAGCACGGCCGCTTCTTCAAATTTTGGCCCATTGGCACCTTGAAAACCCTTAGTGAAGCTGAAACCTGTCAGCGGCGCACAAACCCGACAAATTTCAAACCCAGAGATCCAGCGCCCGGGAACGGTAGCAGATGGACCCCCCGCCGACAAGACCTCTTTTGACGCAATTGCGCATCTTGCAGGAAAAAAGCGACGCGCCAACGTGGCCTTGCCGACGCCCTGGCCCTGCACTCAGAGGGGCGCCTGACGGTGCTTCTTGAGCGCCGCCCCCACCAGCCACACGCCTATCGCACCCACCAGACCGAAGCCGTAACGCCACGCCAGGGTCTGGGGCAAATAGTTTTGCACGGCCGGATCACTGAGCGCCATGGTGCCGGCAATCCACCCCAACAGCATGCCCCCCACCGTGATGATCAGCGGGAAGCGGTCCATCAGTTTGAGCACCAGCTGACTGCCCCAGATAATGATCGGAACACTGACCAGCAAACCAAAAATGACCAGCGGCAACTGGTGCTGGCTGCCCGCACCGGTGGCTGCACCGGCGATGGCAATGACGTTGTCGATGCTCATCACCAGATCGGCAATGATCACGGTCTTGACCGCGGCCCACAGCTTGTCACTGGCCTGGATGCTGGCGTGACCGTTCTCGTCCTGCGGCTGCAGCAGCTTGACGCCGATCCACAACAACAAGGCAGCACCGACCAGTTTTAAAAATGGCACCTGCAGCAAAGTCAAAGCGAAGGCGATCAGGATGACGCGCAGCACAATCGCCCCCGCCGTTCCCCACAAAACGCCTTTCAGGCGCAGGTGCAGCGGCAACTGGCGACAGGCCAGGGCAATCACCACGGCGTTGTCACCGCCTAGCAAAATATCGATCATGATGATCTGACCGACAGCAAGCCAAAAGTGAGCAGTGAGAAATTCTTCCACGGCGCTTGATCTCTATGAATGCCTGAAATTTATATAGAACAAAGCCGGATGGTCCCTGAGGAAATCCGGCTTGTTGGCTGGCAGGCCGCCAAGGGGCGGCACCGGTAAAGTCGACTCGACCTTACAGCATGGCCTGCAGCAACTTGGCCAGTTCAGACGGATTGCGCGTGATCTTGAAGCCGCATTCTTCCATCACGGCCAGCTTGGCTTCGGCGGTGTCGGCGCCGCCCGAAATCAAGGCGCCGGCGTGTCCCATGCGTTTACCCGCAGGGGCGGTGACACCGGCGATGAAGCCCACAATTGGTTTTTTCATGTTGGCTTTGCACCAGCGCGCCGCATCGGCCTCGTCCGGACCGCCGATCTCGCCAATCATGATGACGGCATCGGTGTCGGGATCGTCATTGAACAGACGCATGATGTCGATGTGCTTGAGACCATTGATCGGGTCACCGCCAATGCCGACGGCACTGGACTGACCGAGCCCGATTTCAGTCAACTGCGCCACCGCTTCATAAGTCAGCGTGCCGGAGCGGCTGACCACGCCAATGCGGCCTTTGCGGTGAATGTGGGCGGGCATGATGCCGATCTTGATTTCGTCCGGCGTGATCAAGCCCGGGCAGTTGGGGCCGAGCAGCAGGGTTTCCTTGCCGCCGGCCGCCACTTTGGCGCGCATTCTGTTGCGCACTTCGAGCATGTCCCGGATCGGGATGCCCTCGGTGATGCAAATCGCCAGGTCGAGGTCGGCCTCGACGGCTTCCCAGATCGCAGCGGCAGCACCCGCTGGTGGGACGTAGATGACCGACACCGTGGCACCGGTCTGGCTGGCGGCCTCCTTGA
Organism: Gammaproteobacteria bacterium; assembly: GCA_025359085.1. Lineage (GTDB taxonomy): Bacteria > Pseudomonadota > Gammaproteobacteria > Burkholderiales > Burkholderiaceae_C > Rhodoferax. Next base: position 2,513 of record JANYHL010000038.1, on the reverse strand, counting down.
CGGAGGCAAAGATCGGAATGTCAAAAATCTTTTCGCCGGCTTTTTTCGGGTTCACCCCGGCAACGAAGCAATTTTTGCCATTGGCGTATTCCTGGCACTTTTCGGTGTGAAACTGACCGGTCTTGCCGGTAATGCCTTGGGTGATGACCTTGGTGTCTTTATTGATGAGGATGGACATGATTATTTCCTTTGACTTGCCGCAACCGCTTTTTGCGCTGCATCGGCCATGGTGTCGGCACTGATGATGGGCAGGCCGGATTCGGTCAGCAGTTTCTTGCCCAGCTCTTCATTGGTGCCCTTCATGCGCACCACCAGGGGCACATTCAGGTTGACCGCCTTGCAAGCCGCAATCACGCCGGCCGCAATGGTGTCGCATTTCATGATGCCGCCGAAAATATTGACCAAAATCACCTTGACGTTGGGGTTTTTCAGCATGATCTTGAAGGCTTCGGTCACCTTCTCGGGGGTGGCGCCGCCGCCCACATCCAGGAAGTTGGCCGGCGAGGCGCCAAACAACTTGATGGTGTCCATCGTGGCCATTGCCAGCCCCGCACCGTTCACCAGGCAGCCGATGTTGCCGTCCAGGCTGATGTAGGCGAGGTCAAACTTGCTGGCCTCGACTTCGGCCGGGTCTTCTTCATCGAGATCGCGGTAAGCCACGATCTCGGGATGGCGGAACAAGGCGTTGTCATCAAAGTTGAACTTGGCGTCGATGGCCTTGATATTGCCATTGCCTTCCAGAATCATCGGGTTGATTTCAACCAGCGAGGCATCCGTGTCCATGTAGACCTTGTACACCTTCTGCAGCACGTCCACGGCTTGCGCGACCGAGCCGACTGGCACACCGATGGCATGGGCCAACTTGGTGGCTTGCGCCATGGTCAGGCCGGTGGCGGGGTCGACGATCTCGGTGATGATTTTCTCGGGGGTGTCGTGCGCCACGTCTTCAATCGACATGCCGCCTTCGCTGGAGACGATCATGGCCACACGCTGGCTGGCACGGTCGGTCACGGCGGACACGTAATATTCTTTTTTGATGTCGGCGCCATCTTCGATCAGCAGACGGCGGACTTTTTGCCCTTCAGGGCCGGTTTGGTGCGTGACCAACTGCATGCCCAAAATTTCACCAGCCAGTTGTTTGACCTCGTCGATCGAGCGGGCCAGCTTCACGCCGCCGCCCTTGCCGCGGCCACCGGCGTGGATCTGGGCCTTGACCACCCACACCGGGCCGCCCAGTTTTTGAGCGGCTTCCACCGCTTCTTGGACGGTGAAGGCCGGAATGCCGCGCGGCACCGGCACACCAGCTTGACGCAAGATTTCCTTGCCTTGGTACTCGTGAATTTTCATGAAGGCTCTCTCAGAAACAGGTAGTTTTCATCCGGCGGCAAAATTTGAGGACTCGGCCGCAGGCCCTGGACAACACAGCCTTCAACTGTATCATGCTGCAATGCACCAAACCTGATGCCAGCTGACAGCACCAGCGCCAACTTCCTGACGGGGATCAAGCATGCACAAGATTTTCATTGACGGCGAAGCCGGCACCACCGGCCTGCAAATCCGTGAGCGCCTGCAAACCTTGCCCGGCATTGCGCTGGTCAGCATTGCGCCGGAACAGCGCAAGGATGCCGCCGCCAAACGGGCGCTGATGGCCCAGGTTGACCTGGTGGTGCTGTGTCTGCACGACGAGGCCGCAGTGGAATCAGTCGCCATGATCGATGCCATGGCGCTTGCCACCGGCCAAGCGGGGCCCAAAATCATTGACGCCTCCAGCGCGCACCGCACGGCGCCGGGCTGGGTATTTGGTTTTCCCGAACTGATGCTCGGGCAGCGGGAGGCGGTGGCCCAGGCGCGCCGGGTCGCCAATCCGGGCTGTTACGCCACCGGCGCTATTGCCCTGCTGCGCCCGCTCATTGATGCCGGCCTGATCCCTCAGGATTTTCCCATCACCCTGCCCGCCATCAGCGGCTACTCGGGCGGTGGCCGCCCTATGATCGAGGCCTATGAAAAAGGCGAAGCGCCGGCCTTCGAGCTGTACGCGCTGGGTTTGAAGCACAAGCACATTCCCGAGATCATGAAATACACCGGCTTGTCGCGGCGTCCCTTGTTCATCCCGTCAGTCGGCAATTTCAAGCAGGGCATGCTGGTGCAAGTGCCACTGCATCTGGATCTGTTGCCGGGACATGTGAGCGCGCAGGACTTGCACGACGCCCTGGCTGAGCATTACGCGGACAGTCCCTGGGTCAGCGTGCAGCCCGCCACCCCGGACAACAAGCTGGACCCGCTGGCACTGGTGGACACCAACCGGATGGAACTGCGCGTGTTCGCCAATCAGGGGGTGCACGATGACTTTCGCCACGCCGTGCTGGTGGCGCGCCTGGACAACCTGGGCAAAGGGGCCAGCGGCGCTGCGGTGCAGAACCTGCAGCTGATGCTGGGCCTTTAGTTGGCCAAGTTAGATTCTAATTTGATAGCTACTAACGCAGCTAGAACGGGGGCTAGCGCCCGATTTTACT
>JANYHL010000023.1 GCA_025359085.1 Gammaproteobacteria bacterium | reverse complement strand
GCGGGTTCACATTCACCACCACCAGACCGGCCCGCAGCACACCGAAGAGTGCCACCGGATACTGCAACAGATTGGGCATCATGATCGCGACCCGGTCGCCTTTGAGCAAACCCAATGTGTTTTGCAGGTAAGCGGCAAAGCCACGGCTGTGCTGGTCAAGCTCGGCGTAAGTGATCGATGCCCCCATGTTGCTGTAGGCCGGCAAATCGGCAAAGCGCTCGCAGCTGCGCCGCAGCACCTCGCGCAAGGAGTCAAACTCATGCACATCCACCTCGTCGGCGATTCCAGGTGGGTAGTTTTTTAACCAGATTTTTTCCATGGCGACCTCTTCTTTCGAATGTCCTGAGCCGTCAATTCCGACGGCGCGCCTGAGCAGCACCGTGCATTCACAAGCCGCGGATCGAAACAGGTGCAAAAGTTTAGCCGACCAAGTTTAGGAAGGCGCGGTTCCACCCATTTGATATTTCTCAAAGCCAGTCCCGCGCCGGGCGGCCAGACTAGGCGGCTAGTCGGGCGGTCTGCAGCAACTCGCGCGTGGCCAACGCCTCACGCCGCGCAGCTTGCGCAAAATCGGCGCCCGACGAGGCGTAAAGAATGGCGCGCGACGAGTTGACAATGATGGGGGCCTGGGTGTCGCCCGCCTCGCCTGGCGCACCGGCAGCGCCGCGCCAGGCGGCCCGGACCGTGGCCAGCGCATCACCGCCCTGGGCGCCGACGCCGGGGATGAGCAGCGGCAGCGTGGGCGCCAGCGTACGCACGCGCGCCAGTTCTACCGGATAGGTGGCGCCCACCACCAGCCCGAGTTGTCCATTGAGGTTCCACGGGCCTTGTGCCAGCCGCGCAATGTGTTCATACAACAAAGGCTCGCCTGCGACGCTGGCGAGCCGCTGCGACTGCAAGTCGTCACCGCCGGGGTTGGAGGTGCGGCAGAGCAAAAATGCGCCCTTGTCGTGGTAGCGCAGGTAGGGTTGCAGCGAGTCAAAGCCCATGAAGGGTGAAAGCGTGACCGCGTCTGCGCCATAGCGCTCAAATGCTTCTTTGGCATATTGCACGGCGGTGCTGCCAATGTCGCCGCGCTTGGCGTCCAGTATGACCGGCACCTGCGGCGCCACGCGGCGCACATGGGCGATCAAGCGCTCCAATTGAGGTTCGGCCCGGTGCGCCGCAAAGTAGGCGATTTGCGGCTTGAAAGCCAGCGCCAAATCGGCCGTGGCGTCCACAATGGCGGCGCAAAAGTCGTATATCTTGCTGGCATCGCCACTGTAATGGGCCGGAAAGCGGGTCGGCTCGGGGTCCAGCCCGACGCACAACATCGAGCCGTTTTGGCGCTCGGCGGCGCGCAGCATGTCAAGAAAGGTCATGCGCTATTGTAAGAAGCACCGAGCCCATCCCCATTGCATGAACCTGATTCGTCAGCTGCCATTGGGTCAGGCCCCAGCCCACGCTCTCGCATCACGATGCGACAGCGGATCGTCAGTACTTCAGGCGGGCGTAATAGGTTTTTTGCGTCGCTTCGCGCGCCTGGCGCAAGGTGTAGATTCCCATGCCACCCAGGAGCGGGATCAGCCGCAGCAACACCTGCGCGGTCACCATAGCGTCACCCAGCGCAGTGTGGCGCCCCAACACCGTGAGGTTGAAGCGCTCGGCAATGGCTTCGAGCCGGTGCGATTCCTGGTTGGGGTGCAGCACGGCCGACAACAGCAGGGTGTCAAGCACCGGCTGATGAAAAACCACGCCGCTGCGGGCCTCCTGCAACTGTAAAAATTTCATGTCAAAAGCGGCGTTGTGCGCGACCAACACCGTATCCTGCGCAAAGGCATGGAAAGAGGGCAACACCGCCTCGATGGGTGGTTTGCCTCGGACCATGTCCTGCGTGATGCCGTGGATCAGGATCGAGGCACTCTTGATCAGACAGGTCGGGGCCACCAGTTGCTCAAAGTATTCCTGGCGCAACAAGCGTCCATTGACGATGCGCGCCGCGCCGATCTGGATGATTTCGTCACCTTCGGACGGGTTGAGACCGGTGGTTTCGGTATCAAAAACGGTGTAAGAGAGCGCCGAGAGTAGCCGATCGTCGAGCGCGCTGTCCTGCGCCGTCATCTGGAACAGGTCAAAATCATAAAACTCGGGTCGGCTGCCGCTGTGCAATATCTGCGTGGCTTCAAGTTGCTCCTGCGCACTCGCCAGCGGCAGCAGGAAACGAAAGAAAGCTTCGTGGCGAATACGTTCGCGCTCAAACCACATCTCGCCCCCATGGCGCTGCACCACGTCACGCACCGTCAAGGGGGTGCTTTCCGCGCCAAAGCGCATGGCGTCCATCTCCCATGTCATCACCGTCTCCGTACTCATGGCGTGGCCGGTCCAGACCAGGTCCAACTGGGCCCGCTCGCCCACAGCTTGCAGCCGCAGTTGCAGGAACTTGACCTCGAATTCATCGACCAATCGACTTGCCAGGTAGGTCAACGCCTGCAACAGCGTGAAGCTCTCCACCTTGAGCCACAAGCCCTGGTCCAGACTGTCCAAAGTTACCGGGCGTTGGCAATAGTTTTCAATCTGACGCTGCGCCGCCGTCACCAGGTCTGCGCCCAGCATTTCTTCCAAGGGCCAGCGGGTCTTGATACCCTGGGTGGAGTGTTTAACCAGGTCGGTCACGCGCGCGCTCATGGCCACCAGCTCTTCACGCAACACGCCCATAAAACGGTCGTGCATGGCGGGCTCCAGGTCGGAGTAAGCCAGCATCTCCAGCGCCGCCTGCATATTGGCCAGCGAGGAACGACTACCCTCGGTGAGACCATGCAGCAGTTGATCCCGCAGCGACTCTTGTTCAAAATTTCGCGTGACGTCATCGAGCATCAGAACAAAGCCGCTGAAGGCGTCCACATTGCGGGCATCCGCCTCGCCGGGGCGCACTGGTGCCATTTGCACACGCAACAACTGGCCCGAGGGGGTGGTGGTGACAAACTGGGTGGAGGGGCTTGCCGCCCCGCGCACCAGGCGGCGTCGAATGTTTTCCAGCGCGTGCGCTACCAATTGACGGTCAAAAACGGCGTAAATGGAGCGTCCGATGCCGATTAATCCAACGCTATCTGCCAGACCACTGGCTTGGGAGAATTGCCGAAACTGTAGTCGCGCCTTGTTGTTGTAAAGCAGGATACGTCCATCCAGGTTACACACCACCACGCTTTGGGTCAGCTCGGCCATCAGCGCGGCCAAGCGGTTTTTTTCTTGCTGCACACTGAAGCTGGCCTGGGCGATTTGTTCTGCCACATCCGCGCGCAAGGCATCGCGCTGCGTCGCCAATTCAAAAATGGCCTCGGACAGGGCTTGGGTCTCGGTCGTGCCCTGGTGATTCATGGGCGCGGCTTGCGGTGCGGCCAGCAACACTTTGGTTTGCTCCAGCAAGCGGGCCGGCGCTGAGACATAGCGCCGAAACAGCCAGCGCAGCGTGGCTCCTATCAACAGCAAACCAAACAGCCAGGTCATGCCAATCAGCACCAATCTGGGGGCCAATTGCGCAGCCACCAAAGCACGTTGTTCAGGTGCCAGCGTCGACGCAATCAAGCCGATGGTGAGCAGCAGCCAGACCACCGTGGCCAGACCGATCACCCCGATGGCCAAAATCAATCGTCGGTCAATCTTCATGCTGGGCGTCGCAACAATTCTTCCACCTTCTGCACCAGTTCCCGGGTCGAAAACGGCTTGGTGACATAGGCGTCAGCACCCAGCGCCAGCCCCTTGGCCACATCGGTATCACGCCCTTTGGCGGTCAGCATCAAAATTTTGATGGTTGGCAGGTCCTCGCTGGCGCGCAGCGCCTGGCAAACCTCAAACCCGTTCTTTTTGGGCATCATCACGTCCAGCAGCACCAGGTCGGGCTTTTCGCGCGCAATGGTTTCCAGCGCTTCCTGACCGTCGCGTGCAATCAATACTGCATAGCCCTCGCGCTTGAGCAGGTACTCCAGCGAAATCACAATGTTGGGCTCATCATCGGCTACCAATATTTTTTGGCTCATGGCGTTTCTCCTGTTGAGGTTGCGTCTGGCGCGCAACTTGAGTTGTTTCTCGGCAAGTAAAACAAAAACCGGGCGCCCTGCTGCGGATCGGATTCAAGCCACAACCGGCCACCAAAATGTTCCACAATCTGACGGCTGATCGGCAAGCCCAGCCCGGTGCCTTGCGGCCGGTTGGCGGCATCGCCACCCTGGCGGAATCTGTCAAAAATCAGGCTCCGCTGTTCAGGCGCAACCCCCGGGCCGTTATCACTGACCACCACTGTCACCCCGCTATCGTCACTGCTCAGGCTTACACCAACCCGACCGCCCGACAAGGGCACAAATTTGGCGGCGTTCGACAGCAGGTTCAGCATCACCTGCATCAGGCGATCCGGGTCAGCCTTCAACGGCGGCACTTGGGCCGGCAGCGATACCCGGACGTCAATCTGGCGTTCGCGGAACATTTCAGCGGTGGTGCTGATCGCCTGGCTCACCAGCGCGCCCATATCCACCTCCTGGGTGTGCCAATCGGCATGGCCGGATTCAATCTTGGCCATGTCGAGCACTTGATTGACCAGACGCGACAGTCGCTCCGTCTCACTGACGATGATCTCGATAAACTGGCGACGCTGCGCCAACGCAATTTTGGGGTCATCGCGCAACAGCTCGGCCAGCGCTCGAATCGACGTAAGCGGTGTGCGAAGTTCATGCGTGACCGAGGACATGAAATCGTCCTTGAGCCGGTCCAGGCTCTTGAGCTGTTCATTGGCCTGGCGCAGCTCGGCGGTGGAGCGCTCCAGCGAATCCGATTTTTCTTCCAGCTCGCGCGAATGGGCCCGCAACTGCGATGCTTCATCCAGAATACGCAGCACGTCTTCCGGCGTGAGCGGTTCTTCTTCCACCACCGAGGCCACCAGCACCCGCGCCGAGGCGCTCCCCACGGCGCCGGCCAACTGTGTTTCAACAAACTGCACCAGCCGCGCATCCGGGCGGATCGCATCCACATGGCGCACGCCGGCCTGGCGCGCATAGGATTCAAACAAAGTGCGCGCTTTTGACGCCCCCAAAAAACGCTCACACAGACGCAACAGATCGGGTACCCGGGCTTGACCGCGCCAGAACACCGGACTTGACGAAGCAGTGCGCCGGAACACGTCGACAAACAGCAGTGCCTGACTAGCCTCGGCGCCGGACGGGGCACGCCAGAGCGACAGGCCCACATAGGTTGCGACATTGACCAGCAAGCTCCAGAACAGCGAATGGGTCAGATTGTCCAGCCCCTGCATGCCGAGCAGCCGCTCAGGCAGCAGCAAGGTCAGCCCGCCCAGCCCCTGGTGCAAAAATTCATCCCCCAACCAGCCTGACTTGGCAATCGAAGGCAGCATCAGCGTGTAGGCCCACATCAAGAAACCGGCCAGCAAACCCGCCACCGCACCACGCCGGGTGCCACCCTTCCAGTACAGGCCGCCCAGCACGGACGGTGCAAACTGGGCAACGGCGGCAAAACTGATGAGCCCGATGCTGACCAGCGCGTAGGCTTCGCCCGCCAGGTGAAAGTACACATAGCCCAGCACCAGCACAACCAGAATGGCGGCCCGGCGAATGCCCAGCAGCACGCGGGTCAGATCTCGCCCGGCGTCATGCCGGAAGTGGCGCGTGCGCAGCAACAGCGGCATCACCAGCTCATTGCAGACCATGGTGGACACTGCAATCGTCTCCACAATCACCATGCCGGTGGCCGCCGACAGCCCGCCGATAAAGGCAAACAGCGCCAGCGCGTGCTGACCCGCCGCCAGTGGCAAGGACAGCACAAACGTTTCGGCGTTCATCTGTCCCGGGCCAAAATACAGCAGTCCACCCAGCGCAATCGGCAGCACAAACAGGTTGATGGCCAGCAAGTACAACGGAAACACCCAAACCGCGCGCCGCAAGTGGCTCTCACGCACGTTCTCCACCACCATCACTTGAAACTGGCGCGGCAGAAACATCAAGGACAGCATCGACAACAGGGTCAGGGCAAACCATTGCGTCCAGGCGAAATCTCCGCCTTGCTCGAGCCGCAGCAGGCCTGCCAGCGCCGGTACCGCCTGGGCCCGCGCGAACAAGTCCGCCAGTCCGTCGAACAGACCGTACACCACAAACAGGCCGACCGCCAAAAACGCCACCAGCTTGACCACCGACTCAAAGGCAATCGCCGCCACCATGCCCTCGTGTCGCTCGGTCGAGTCCAGGTGGCGCGCACCAAACACCATGGTGAAACCGGCGAGCGCCAGTGCCACGTAAAAAGTGCTGTCCTGGCTCCAGTGCGGCTGGGTGGCAAAGTCAGCCCTTAATGGCGTCGTCAGCAGGGCATAGCCGGCCGACACCGCCTTGAGCTGCAGCGCAATATACGGAACGATGCCAACCACGGCAATCAAGGTTACCAAACCGGCCAACAGGGGGCTCTTGCCATAGCGACTGCCGATGAAGTCGGCAATTGAGGTGATGCGGTACGCGTGGGCAATGCGTATCATCTTGCGCAACACCATCCAGCCCAATACCATGCCCAGGGTGGGCCCGAGGTAAATCGGCAAAAACCACACGCCGCCGGAGGCCGCCCGCCCGACGCTGCCAAAGTAGGTCCAGGCCGAGCAATACACAGCCATCGACAGCGCGTAGGTCCAGGGGTTGGCGATGATGGAGCGGCCCCGGGCCGCGCGCCAGTCACCCAGATACGCCACGGCAAAGAGCAGCAGCAAGTAGGCGAACGAAGCGCCGACGACCAGCACAGGCGAGAGCATGGCTAGTCGTCCGGCGGCTGTGATCCGGGTCGTTCCATCAACCAGGCGGTGGCCGCAATCAGCAGCCCCCAGAGCAGGAACAGGGCCGCCGGAAATAGCGGAACGCCCAGCCATGTGACAGCACGATCCCACAAGCCCAGCAACGGAAAATTAAACAGCAGCCAGCCCCCTACAAACAAGGCGACCAGACGCTGTGCGGCAATCTCTTTGAACACGGCAGTCTCCTGAAGGTGGGCACTGCGTCGTTGGCGCGAACCCTTTTGCCCGCATTGTGCCCGATGCCCGCCTTCGGGCTGACGCCCGCGCCATGCAGTTCCTGCCCCGCAACGACTCAGGCCTTGGGCTTGCCACAACGGGCATGGGCATGACGCGACAAGGCCAAACTGCCGATGAACTTGCACCAGAGCAGCAATCGCTATCAAGGCGATTCATTACCGTTTTCTGATGGAATCAACCGTTGGCCGTCAAGACAAGGGTAAACACCGACAGACTATTTCCAATCCAGCGCAATCAGGTCAGGAATCGGTAAGAACCGCTATTTAACCTTCACACTCCCCACAACCCATAAGGAGAAGATCAATGCAGGACGACTTAATCAGCAGGGTTATCAGCAACCCCCAGTACCAGGAGCTCAAGACCAAGCGATCCAGCTTTGGCTGGTGGCTGACGCTGGCCATGATGGTGGTGTATTACGGCTTCATCATGCTGGTGGCCTTCAACAAAGAGTTCCTCTCGCAAAAACTGGGCGCGGGTGTCATGACGGTCGGAATTCCGATCGGCTTTGGCGTCATCGTCTTCACCGTCGTTATCACAGCAATTTACGTCCGTCGCGCCAACAGCGAATTTGACGACCTCACTGCTGCCATCACCAAAGCGGTACTGAAATGACCATGAAAAATACAACCAAAAGCGCCATCGCGCTGATCTCGCTTCTCGCCGTTTCAGCGGGGGCCTTTGCTGCAGGTGCCGACCTGGGTCAAGCTGTCAAACAGGCTACCAACTGGACGGCCATCAGCATGTTCGCGGGCTTCGTTGTTTTGACGCTGTTCATCACCAAATGGGCCGCGGCCAGGACCAAGTCAGCCGCCGACTTTTACACTGCCGGGGGCGGCATCACCGGTTTCCAGAACGGCCTGGCGATTGCGGGTGACTACATGTCGGCCGCTTCCTTCCTGGGTATTTCTGCCGCCGTGATGGCCAGCGGCTTTGACGGTCTGATCTACTCCATCGGCTTCCTGGTCGGTTGGCCTGTTATTACCTTCTTGATGGCCGAGCGCTTGCGTAACCTGGGCAAGTTCACTTTTGCCGACGTGGCGGCTTTCCGCTTCGAGCAAAAGCCGGTCCGCATCTTCGCGGCCTCCGGTACGCTGGTGGTGGTGGCGTTCTACCTCATCGCGCAGATGGTCGGTGCCGGTCAGTTGATCAAACTGTTGTTCGGTCTGGATTACTACATTGCGGTGATCATTGTGGGCGCACTGATGATGGTGTATGTGCTGTTTGGCGGTATGACTGCGACCACCTGGGTGCAGATTATCAAGGCCTGCATGCTGCTGGGGGGCGCATCTTTCATGGCGCTGTCCGTGATGTGGCACTTTGGCTTTAGTCCCGAGGCGATGTTTGCCAGCGCCGTTCAGATCAAGACTGACCTCGCGCTGAAAGACGGCAAAATCGCTGAGGTGGCGGCCAAGGCTGGCTCGTCGATCATGGGCCCGGGTAACTTTGTCAAGGACCCGATCTCGGCCATCAGCTTCGGCATGGCGCTGATGTTTGGCACGGCTGGTTTGCCCCACATCTTGATGCGCTTCTTCACGGTGCCGAGTGCCAAAGCTGCACGCTCTTCTGTGATGTGGGCCACTGGCTGGATCGGCTACTTTTACCTGCTGACTTTCATCATCGGCTTTGGCGCCATCACCTTTGTGCTGACCAATCCTCAGTTCCTGGATGCCAAGGGCGCACTGCTGGGCGGCGGCAACATGGCCGCTATCCACCTGGCCAATGCCGTAGGTGGCAACGTGTTCCTGGGCTTTATCTCGGCCGTGGCCTTCGCGACGATTCTTGCCGTGGTGGCGGGTTTAACACTCTCAGGCGCATCGGCTGTGTCTCACGACATTTACGCCACCGTGATCAAAAAAGGCAAGGCTGACAGCGCGGATGAACTGCGAATCTCCAAGCTAACCACCATCGGTCTTGGCATTTTGGCTGTGGCGCTGGGCATTGTGTTCGAGAAGCAAAACATCGCCTTCATGGTGTCCTTGGCATTCGCGATTGCCGCTTCGGCCAATTTCCCGGTGCTGTTCATGTCGGTGCTGTGGAAAGACTGCACCACCCGGGGCGCCGTGATTGGCGGCTTCCTGGGCTTAATTTCATCGGTGGCCTTGACGGTGGTTTCGCCTTCGGTGTGGGAAGCCACCCTGGGGAACCCCAAGGGCTCGGCACTGTTCCCGTACACCTCGCCTGCCTTGTTCTCCATGACCATCGCCTTCGTCGGCATCTGGCTGTTCTCTATTCTTGACAACAGCGCACGCGCCAAGCAAGACCGCGCTGGCTTCCTGGCGCAGCAAGTCCGCTCGGAAACTGGCATTGGTGCCTCGGCTTCTTCGGGACATTGAGGCGGGCCAGTTCACATCGGTGAACTTTTGTTGATCGGTGCGATAAGCTAGCGGGGCTGTGGGCATTTTGCCTGCAGCCCTTTTTTATTTGCAGCAGGGTACTGTGTCAGACGACTTTTCATTTGAGCCATCGCCTTTCAATCGGCTAAACGCCAGGGAGCAAACGCTGCTGTGCAAGATGGCGCAGCTTGTGCAGTTTCGTGCGGGTGAGTCGCTGCTGACACCCAACACAGCGCCGGATCATGGGTGGGTCATTAACAGCGGCCATGTTCAACTGGAAGAAGGTGGTCACGTCCATGTTTTGGAATCTGGCGAATCGCTCCATTGGCGCGCCCTGCTGACCGGTCACAACCACGCCACCGCCACCGCACTGGATGACGTGCAGGTCTGGCAATTGCCCAAGAGCATGCTCATGACCTTGCTGGCCGACAACGCTCCTTTCAGTGCTGAGGTGTTTGCACAAGTCGCCCAGAACCTTGCTGCTGACGAGGAAATTGACCACAACCGCGAGTTGCTGTCACTGATGCTGGTCCGGGTAAAAGATGCCTACCTGCAAAAGCCTTTTTATGTGGATGGGCAACTTGATCTGGTGTCGGTTTGCCGCGTTTTGTCTGAAAAATGTCTCACCAATGCGCTGGTACGCGATGTCACGGACGGGGTGGAACGCATTGGCATGTTCACGACCACTGACTTGCGTGATGCCTTGCTCAGCCCGCAGCCACCCGGCTCTCTGATGGTGCGCGAGGTGGCACGGTTTGAACTGCTCACGCTGCACCCGCAGGCCGAACTGTTTGAAGCTCTGCTGCTCATGCTTCGCCATCGGGTTCACCGGGTGCTGGTGAAGGACGGTGACGTCATTTTGGGTGTACTGAGCCAGTTGGACCTGATGAGCTTCATGTCCAAGCATTCCCACTTGATCGCCCTGCAAGTGGAGCAAGCCGCCACGGTTGAAGACCTGCGGGCGGCATCGCGACAAGTCGACGATTCGATCAAACTGCTGCAACGCGGTGGCGTGCGAATTGAAATCATCGCCAAGCTGGTCAGCGAACTGCATGGCCAGATCTTTGCCCGGCTCTGGGCGCTGCTGGCACCTCCCGCCCTGGTGCAAAACAGCTGTCTGCTCGTCATGGGCAGCGAGGGCCGCGGCGAACAAATTCTAAAAACCGACCAGGACAATGCGTTGCTGCTGCGCGACGGCTACATCTGCCCCACTCTGGCGGACATCACACGCCAGTTCAGCGCGGCGCTGTTGACCTTTGGCTACCCGTCGTGTCCGGGCCACATCATGGTGAGCAACCCGTTGTGGTGCCGACCGCTGGCCGACTTCAAGGAAGCCATTGGGCACTGGCTTTTCAGTGCCACCCCTGATGGACCTATGAACCTGGCAATTTTCATCGATGCCCGCGCCATTTCGGGCGACGCCAGGCTGCTCGGAAATGCGCGTGCCCACACCTTCAATCTGATCGCGGGAAACGACACTTTTCTGGCCCATATGATCAGCGCGGTCAAGCAATTCGGCGAGCCAAACCACGGGCTGTGGGCTCGCCTGAGGACTTTGCAGGGTCACCAGGCCCCGATATTTGATCTGAAAAAACTAGGTACCTTCCCTATCGTCCATGGCGCACGCGTGCTCGCCCTGGAACAGGGCCTTGATGCCCTGGGTACGGCCGAGCGACTACGTGAACTGGCCAACCAGGACGTCCTGCCAAAAGAACTTTCACGTGATCTGGTAGAAACGCTGGACTTCCTGATGATGCTTAAAGTGCGCCATAACTTGCGTCAAATCACTCTCGGTCAGCCGGTCGACAATCTGGTTCACCTTGCCAGCCTGAGTACACTTGAACGTGATTTTCTGCAAGTAGCACTGACCATCATCAAGCAGTTCAGACGTCACCTGCAGTTGCGTTACCGCTTGGAAATATAGATGCCAGAGCGGCTGGAGACACTCATCCGTTTCCATTTGGAATTGAAGCCTCTTCCATCATGGGCACCCCTTGACGGTGAAGACTCCATTCGTTCAATTCATCGTGCCGAACTGGCCACACTTCGGGGCGAATATGCCATGGCTTGAAGTGCCATTTGGCTGAAACGATTTTGGAAGGTGCGCGAGTGGAGGCTTACGCGGGCGTGTTACTTGACACGTTCAAGGACATCCAAAGCGCACGCGCTTTGTACCTTGAATTGGAAGAAGTTGCGCACGACCTGAAAGCCAATCTATGAAGCTCGCCACCACTGTTGTGCGACGAGCTTACAGATTCAACTGAAAGCTCAGGCTTTCGCTTGCGCGAGCAGGGTTGCTGCGTCACTGACTTCAAATTTACCAGGGGCCTCGATGTTGAGCGTTACAACTTTGCCATCTTTGGCCAGCATGGAGTAACGGTTGCTGCGCAGTCCCATGCCTTTGCCAGTCAGATCCAGTGTCAAGCCGGTCGCCTTGGCAAATGCCGCGTCGCCGTCGGCCAGCATGCGTACCTTGCCATTTGTTTTCTGGTCGCGTGCCCACGCACCCATGACGAAAGCATCGTTCACGCTGACACACCAGATTTCATCAACACCGACGGCTTTCAGTTCATCAAAACTCTGAATGTAGCCAGGAACATGCTTGGCCGAACAGGTTGGCGTGAAGGCGCCAGGCAAGGCAAACAGAGCAATGGTCTTGCCTGCGCTGGCCTTGACAACATCCACTGGATTGGGGCCGAGACTGCAGCCGCCGCCCTCCACTTCCGAAAATTCCATCAAGGTGGTTGCGGGAAGTTGATCGCCTACTTTAATCATTGAATGGTCCTTAAAGGGTTAGTTGAAATTTGTGAAGCAGCTTCCAAGGTCTGCCCCAAAGAGGAATGCAAATAGAAACGGCTCACATTGTGAGCCGTTTCCATGAACCCTGCAGTCTCAGAACTGCAAAGGCTTAAACCACCGCGGCTTTTTGTACCAAACGGGTCGCTACCCAGTTCTTGGTTTTAGAAATTGGCCGACTTTCCGTGATCTCAATGATGTCACCCAGCTTGTACTCACCCGTTTCATCATGGGCGTGATACTTGCTCGATTTACCGACGATTTTGCCATAAAGTTCGTGTTTGACACGACGCTCGATCAGCACGGTCACAGTCTTGGCACGTTTGTCGCTGACCACCTTGCCAACCAAGGTGCGCTTGAGGGATTTTTTAGCTTCCGTCATTTATCGCTCCTTATTTGGCGGATTTTTCAGCGCTTTGCTTTTCGACAAGAATGGTCTTGGCGCGAGCAATATCACGGCGCGTTGAGCGCAGCGTAGCGGTGTTATTGAGTTGTTGCGTGGCTTTTTGCATGCGCAGGCCAAAGTGGGCTTTTTGCAGCTCTTTGACTTCTGTTTGCAGGCCCACAACGTCTTTTTGGCGTAGTTCAGTAGTTTTCATAACATGTTCTCCTGATTACTGGCCAATCATGCGAGCCACGAAGGTGGTTCGCAAAGGCAGTTTGGCGGAAGCCAAACGAAACGCTTCACGAGCCAACTCTTCTGTGACACCGACGATTTCAAAAACGATCTTACCCGGCTGGATTTCAGCCACGTAGTACTCCGGATTACCTTTGCCATTACCCATACGCACTTCAGCAGGTTTTTGAGAAATTGGCTTGTCAGGAAACACACGGATCCAGATACGACCACCCCGTTTGACGTGACGGGAAATAGCACGGCGCGCGGCTTCAATTTGACGAGCTGTCAAGCGGCCGCGGTCAATGCACTTCAGACCGAAATCACCAAATGCGACCGAGCTGCCTCGGGTCGCAATGCCGGTGTTACGGCCCTTTTGCTCTTTGCGGTATTTGCGACGAGCGGGTTGCAACATAATTATTCTCCTTTGCCGTCAGGGGCCACAGCACTGGGGCTGACTGTGGAAACTGGCGCGGCTACCTTGCGGACGCGCTTAACGGCGGGTTGGGTTGCATCGGCGCCAGAAGCCTCTGCCGGTTTGTCGCTGCCATCAGCAGGCGCAATATTGCCACTCAATGGTGCGCGACGCACACCACGAGGTGCCGGACGATCGGTACCCGGACGGGCACCCCGATCATCGCGACGAGGACCGCGTGGGCGGCGCTCATCATCAGTGCGGGTCTCAACAGCGGCTGGCAGGTCATTGCGCCCCAAGGTATCACCCTTGTACACCCAGACTTTGACACCGATGATGCCGTAGGTTGTCTGAGCTTCAGAGGTACCGTAATCAATATCGGCGCGCAGTGTATGAAGTGGTACACGACCTTCGCGGTACCACTCACAGCGAGCGATTTCAATGCCATTGAGCCGACCCGACGACATGATCTTGATACCCAGGGCACCCAGACGCATTGCGTTTTGCATGGCGCGCTTCATAGCCCGACGGAACATGATGCGTTTTTCAAGCTGCTGCGTAATGCTATCGGCGATCAGTTTGGCATCGATTTCAGGCTTGCGCACTTCTTCAATGTTCACTGCAACGGGCACGCCGAGTTGACGCGACAGTTCACGCTTCAAATTCTCGATGTCTTCGCCTTTTTTGCCGATCACAACACCCGGACGTGCCGAGAAAATCGTGATGCGGGCATTCTTGGCGGGACGCTCGATCAATACACGCGACACAGACGCGTTTTTCAGTTTGGCCTTCAGGTACTCGCGCACCTTGATATCTTCAGCCAACATACCCGCGAAATCACGATCATTGGCGTACCAGCGTGATGCCCAGTTGCGGCTGATCGACAAGCGAAAGCCGGTTGGGTGGATTTTTTGTCCCATATCTTCCTGGCCTCTTTCAGTTACCAACCGTCACGTACACATGGCACGTGGGTTTTCTGATTTGGTTGCCACGACCTTTTGCGCGGGCCGTGAAGCGCCTGAGCGAAGCACCTTGCTCGACGAAGATGGTTTTCACCTTCAGTTCGTCGATATCGGCACCGTCATTGTGCTCAGCGTTGGCAATGGCGGACTCCAGAACCTTCTTGATGATCACAGCAGCTTTTTTCTGCGTGAACTGCAAAATGTTCAAGGCTTGATCCACCTTCTTGCCGCGGATCAGATCCGCGACCAAACGGCCTTTGTCGACCGATAAACGAACGCCACGAAGGGTTGCACGTGTTTCCATGGTCACCTCCTTATTTCTTTTGGACTTTTTTGTCCGCTGGATGACCCTTGAAAGTACGGGTGAGCGCGAACTCCCCCAACTTGTGGCCAACCATTTGATCGGTGATGTAGACCGGCACGTGCTGTTTGCCGTTGTGCACCGCGATGGTCAAGCCGATGAAATCGGGCAAAACCATTGAACGGCGCGACCAGGTCTTGATCGGCTTTTTGTCTTTGGTGGCAACTGCCTTTTCGGCCTTCACTACCAAGTGATGGTCAACAAACGGACCTTTTTTGAGAGAACGAGTCATTTACCTGCCCCTTACTTCTTGCGACGCGACACGATCATGACCTGCGTGCGCTTGTTGTTACGGGTCCGGTAACCCTTGGTCAGATTACCCCAAGGATCGACTGGATGACGGCCCTCGCCGGTCTTGCCCTCACCACCGCCATGTGGGTGATCCACAGGGTTCATAACCACACCGCGAACGGTCGGACGAATGCCCTTCCAACGCTTCGCACCGGCTTTGCCGAGACGACGCAGGCTGTGCTCTTCATTGGCGACCTGACCCAGGGTTGCGCGACATTCAATGTGGATCTTGCGAACCTCACCTGAACGCATACGAACCTGTGCGTAGATGCCCTCACGAGCCAACAAGGTTGCAGAGGTGCCAGCAGAGCGAACCACTTGTGCGCCCTTGCCAATTTGCAGCTCAACGCAATGCACAATGGAACCCACTGGGATATTGCGAATTGGCAAAGTATTACCAACGCGAATCGGAGCTTCCGCGCCGCTCATGATGGATGCGCCAATCTCAAGGCCGCGCGGGGCAATGATGTAACGACGCTCGCCATCGGCATAGCACACCAGTGCGATATGCGCCGAACGGTTCGGGTCATACTCAATGCGCTCGACTTTGGCTGGAATGCCATCCTTCGTGCGAAGGAAGTCAACCACGCGGTAATGGTGCTTGTGCCCACCCCCCTTGTGACGGGTAGTGATGTGACCGTTGTTGTTGCGGCCGGCATGCTGGAACTGAGGCTCCAACAAAGGGGCGTAAGGTTCACCCTTGTGCAAATGGTCACGCGAAATCTTCACCACGCCACGACGGCCTGGAGAAGTTGGTTTCATTTTGATAACAGCCATGATTACGCAGCCTCCCCACCAAGATTCAGCTCTTGACCAGGCTTCAGCGTCACATAGGCCTTGCGAATATTATCGCGACGGCCAACAGATTTGCCAAAACGCTTGGTTTTGCCTTTGGTGTTCACCACAGAGACGCCTTTAACCTCAACCTTGAACATCAATTGCACCGCGGCCTTGATTTCATACTTGGTGGCGTCTTGTAGCACCTTGAAGGTCACCGCATTGCTCTTGTCCGCGATCATCGTGGCTTTTTCAGACACGATGGGCGCAACGAGCACTTGCATCAGACGGCCTTCGTCAAATGTAGTCAGATTTGGACCATGGCTCATGCGAACATCTCCTGCAGTTTTTGCATTGCCGCTTTGGTGACGATCACCTTGCGATAGTGAACCAGGGACACCGGATCAGCATAGCGTGGCTCGACCACCAAAACATTCACCAGATTCCGGGAAGCGAGGTACAAGTTTTCATCGACTTCATCGGCGATCACCAGGACAGATTCCAGATTCATGGCCTTGAACTTGGCAGCCAAAGGCTTGGTCTTGGGCGAGTCCACTTTCATGGAATCAACTACCGCCAAGCGACCTTCACGAGCCAACTGCGACAAGATGGACGCCATGCCAGCGCGGTACATTTTCTTGTTGATCTTTTGTGTGAAATTTTCATCAGGCATGTTCGGAAAGATCCGACCACCGCCACGCCACAACGGCGAAGAGGTCATACCAGCACGAGCGCGACCCGTACCCTTTTGCTTAAAAGGCTTCTTGGTCGAGTGCTTGACCTGCTCACGGTCCTTCTGGGCGCGCGTACCTTGACGGGCATTCGCCTGGAAAGCAACAACGATCTGGTGCACCAGGTCTTCGTTGTAAGCGCGACCGAAGACGGTTTCCGGCGCTTCATAGTTCGAAGTAGCCAAGCCTTGCTCATTGAGGAGTTCGATCTGCATCAGTTCGCTCCTTTCACATCAGGATTAATGGCTTTGACTTTGATAGCAGGACGAACGGTTACAAAACCGCCAGCCGAACCAGGCACAGCACCTCTGATCATGAGCAATTGACGTGCTTCGTCAATGCGAATGACGTCGAGGTTTTGAGTGGTGACTGTGTCATCACCCAAGTGGCCCGTCATGCGCTTGCCAGGAAACACGCGACCAGGGTCTTGCGCCATACCAATCGAGCCAGGCACATTATGCGAACGGCTGTTGCCGTGCGATGCACGCTGGGATTTCATATGATGACGCTTGATCGTGCCAGCAAAGCCTTTACCAATGGTAGTGCCCTGCACATCGACCTTCTGGCCAACAGCAAAGACAGACGTCACAGGCACTGTGGCGCCTGCTTTGTACTGCGCAGCCACTTCGGCGGTCAGACGGAATTCACGAATGATTTCACCCGCTTCGACACCTGCTTTTGCAAGGTGCCCAGCTGCAGGCTTGGTAACGCGAGAAGCTTTCCGCGCACCAAACGTTACCTGCAAGGCAACGTAGCCGTCATTCTCTTGGGTTTTGACCTGAGTCACACGGTTGTTAGACACGTCCACCACCGTGACAGGGATTGAATCCCCCTCATCGGTGAATAGGCGCATCATGCCCACCTTGCGGCCCAGCAACCCTAGGGAGTTGCTCAGACTCATTTTTTTCTCCGTAACTCTCACCGCTGCAACTGCAATTGGCTACAACGTTTTGCGTGAGAGACTGTTAATAAAACTGCGCTGTCATGCATGGCATTTTCAACACAGCCCGATAGTATATTCCGAACCTTGCTATGTTGCAAGTTAGTTCAATACATGGCCTTTCAAGAACTTCTTGGTTACCCAGAAACCCTTTAAAAACTATTGCAGCTTGATCTCGACATCGACACCGGCCGGCAGATCGAGCTTCATCAACGCATCCACGGTTTTATCCGTCGGGTCAACAATATCCATCAGACGCTGGTGCGTGCGGATTTCAAACTGATCGCGGCTGGTTTTGTTGACGTGCGGTGAACGCAGGATGTCAAAACGCTTAAAGCGTGTTGGCAAAGGCACCGGGCCTTTAACAATGGCGCCAGTGCGCTTGGCGGTGTCTACGATCTCGGCGGCCGACTGGTCGATGAGTTTGTAATCAAAAGCCTTCAGACGGATGCGAATTTTTTGTTTGGTAGCCATGGTTTTCCTTGATTAGTTGAGGACAGAACGGGCGCATTTGACGTCGCTGCGCTCTGTCCTACAAATAGATGGGTTACGCAATAACCTTGGCAACCACACCAGCACCCACCGTCTTGCCACCTTCACGGATGGCGAAACGCAGGCCTTCTTCCATGGCGATCGGGTTGATCAACTTGACGATGATCGACACGTTGTCACCAGGCATCACCATTTCTTTGCCTTCTGGCAACTCGATGGCGCCGGTCACGTCCGTGGTACGGAAGTAGAACTGGGGACGGTAGTTGTTGAAGAATGGGGTGTGGCGACCACCTTCGTCTTTGGACAAGACGTAGATCTCGCCCGTGAAGTGGGTGTGCGGTTTGATGGAGCCGGGCTTGCACAGCACTTGGCCGCGCTGCACGTCTTCGCGCTTGGTGCCGCGCAGCAAGATGCCGACGTTGTCGCCGGCCTGGCCTTGGTCGAGCAGCTTGCGGAACATTTCTACGCCCGTGCAGATTGTCTTCTGGGTGTCATGAATGCCGACGATTTCGATTTCTTCGCCAACTTTGATGATGCCGCGTTCAATACGACCGGTCACCACGGTGCCGCGACCGGAGATGGAGAACACGTCTTCGACTGGCATCAGGAAGGCGCCGTCGATGGCACGTTCTGGCAGAGGAATGTAGCTGTCCAGCGCATCGGCGAGTTTCATGATGGCTTGTTCACCCAGGGGGCCTTTGTCGCCTTCCATGGCGAGTTTGGCCGAGCCGTGAATGATGGGGGTGGTGTCACCGGGGAAGTCGTATTTGTCGAGCAACTCGCGAACTTCCATTTCAACGAGTTCGAGCAGTTCGGCATCATCGACCATGTCGCATTTGTTCAGGAACACGATGATGTAAGGCACGCCCACTTGTCGCGCCAGCAGGATGTGCTCGCGTGTTTGCGGCATCGGGCCGTCAGCGGCGGACACCACCAGAACGGCGCCGTCCATCTGGGCGGCACCGGTGATCATGTTTTTAACGTAATCGGCGTGTCCGGGGCAGTCAACGTGCGCGTAGTGGCGATTAGCCGTTTCGTATTCGACGTGTGCGGTGTTGATGGTGATGCCGCGCGCTTTTTCTTCGGGCGCTGCGTCAATTTGGTCGTAGGCCTTGGCGGTGCCGCCAAATTTGGCTGCCAGCACGCTGGTGATGGCCGCCGTCAGGGTGGTCTTGCCGTGGTCGACGTGCCCAATGGTGCCTACGTTGACGTGCGGCTTGCTACGCGAAAATTTTTCTTTTCCCATTTTCAAATCCTTAGAAGAGCAATACCCGTGAATTGGTTTAATGTTTGCATTTCGTCACGGTGTCCCTTGCCACGGGCAGCTCGGGGTGCGAAATCGCAGACAAATCAATCAAAAACTATTTAGCCCGCGCTGCCATGATGGCTTCGGACACATTGCGGGGTGCTTCGGTGTAATGTTTGAATTCCATCGTGTAGGTAGCACGTCCCTGTGACATGGAACGAAGCGTCGTTGAGTAACCGAACATCTCCGACAGGGGAACTTCCGCTTTGATGGCTTTACCGCCACCAACCATGTCCTCCATACCTTGCACCATGCCGCGCCGTGAGGATAAATCTCCCATCACGTTACCAGCGT
>JANYHL010000020.1 GCA_025359085.1 Gammaproteobacteria bacterium | reverse complement strand
GTGTCTGACGCAGCGTGGACTTGGGGTTTTGCCAAATCAAGGAGGAGGCTCGGGCAAAGCCCGAGCCGGGGGACATTCGCGGAGTCAGACATCCAATGCGCGCTGCGGATTAAACCCACATAAGCATCCCAAACAGCCATTCCAAGCAAACAAGTCATCCAAAAACGCACCAAGAAAAAAATGAACACTATCAACAATATAGCTGCTCACGCAACAGACACGGGGGCTACAGCCAAATTTGATACGCAATCAGCGCTGAAATTCATCACCTGCGGCAGCGTCGATGATGGCAAGAGCACGCTGATTGGCCGCCTGTTGATCGACAGCCGCTCGGTGCTGCTGGACCAACTGGCCAACGTCTCCAAGAGCGGCGAGGCGGATCTGGCGCAGTTCACCGACGGCCTGTCCGCCGAGCGCGAACAGGGCATCACCATTGACGTGGCGTACCGCTACTTCAACACGGCCAATCGCAAATTCATCATTGGCGACGCCCCCGGCCACGAGCAATACACCCGCAACATGGTGACCGCCGCCAGCAGCGCCGATGCCGCCGTGGTGCTGGTGGATGCCACCAAACTGCAATGGCAAAGCGCCGCGCTGGAGCTGCTACCGCAAACCCGGCGCCACTCGCTGCTGACCCACTTGCTGCGCGTCAACAGTATTGTGTTTGCCGTCAACAAGCTCGATGCGCTGGAAGACCCGGCCCAGCCCGAGACCACCGGCCGGGCCGCGCTGGCGTTTGCCAACATCAGCCAGGCGCTAGAAACTTTTGCTCAAGCCGCCGGTATTGAAGTGGCGGCGATCGTGCCGATTTCAGCGCTGAAAGGCCACAACGTGGTGGAAGCGGCCGAGGGCTGGTGCGGCTACAGCGGCCCGAGTCTGCTCGACATTCTGGAAGGGTTGCCCGTGACCCCGGCGGACACCGGTTTGCCGCTGGCGTTTCCGGTGCAATGGGTCGAAAAATTTTCCTCCAGCAGTGACACTTCCCAAGGTCGGCGTGTCTTTTGGGGCCGGGTTGCCACCGGTTTTGCGCGCGTTGGCCAAGCCGTCAAGCTGCTGCCCAGCGGCCAAAGCGCCAGCATCGCGCAGGTGCTGGGGCACACACGCCAACCCGGCCCCGTGGCCGCCGGCAACAGCGCCGGCATTGTGCTGGACCGTGAGGTCGATGTGTCGCGCGGCGACTGGCTGCTGGCGGTGGAAGCGGCCCCTGCACAAACCCCGGTTGCCGAGGATGACTTCGATGCCCCACCAACCACCGCCAGCCTGGCGCCCAGCCGCGAACTGAAAGTGACGGTCGCCTGGATGGACGACGAGCCGCTGGTGGTGGGCCGGGTTTATTGGGCGCTGCATGGGCACCGTTGGGTCAAGGCGCGCGTCAAGCGCATCGTGCACAAGCTCGACATCAACACCCTGGCCGAAGAAGAAGCCAGCGCGCTGGCGGCCAACGCCATCGGTCATGTCGAGCTGGTGCTGCAAGAGCCGATTGCGGCGCGGCCGTTCAGCCAGTCCAGGGTGCTGGGCGCGCTGGTGTTGGTGGACACGGCCTCGCACAAAACCTCGGGCGCCGTGCTGATAAATTGACCCAGTTCAAGCAATTCGGCGGCGGTCAAGACCAATTTGACCGCATGGATTGTGAAACCCAATAAAATCAACCCTTTTCACCCACCTTGTCGAAAAACACAACATGACACATACCGTCACTGAAGCCTGTATCAAATGCAAATACACCGATTGCGTCGATGTCTGTCCCGTGGATTGCTTTCGCGAGGGTCCCAATTTTTTGACCATCGACCCCGATGAGTGCATTGACTGCGCCGTTTGCATTCCCGAATGCCCGGTCAACGCCATCTACGCCGAAGAAGACGTGCCCAAAGACCAGCAGCACATGACCAAAATCAACGCTGAGCTGGCCAAGCTGCCGGGCTGGAAAACCATCACCAAGCGCAAGCCCGCGCTGCCGGAAGCCGACGAGTGGAAAGACAAGACCGGCAAACTGCCCTTTTTGATTCGTTGAGCTGTTTTCTGCCCGTTCAATTTTTTAACCTCAGGACATTAACTCGCCGATGCGCCACCATCAAGACCCCATAGAAACCGACGCCGTGATCATTGGTGCCGGCCCGGTCGGGCTGTTTCAGGTGTTCGAGCTCGGCCTGCTGGAAATCAAGGCCCATGTGGTTGATTCGCTGGCCTACCCCGGCGGTCAATGCGTCGAGCTCTACCCTGACAAGCCGATTTACGACATTCCGGCGGTGCCGGTCTGTACCGGGCGGGAGTTGACGCAAAACCTGCTCAAGCAGATTGCACCGTTTGGGGCCACCTTTCATTACGGCCAGGAAGTCACCACCGTAGAGAAACAAGATGACGGGCGTTTTTTTGTCGCCACCTCCAAGGGCACGCTCTTCCTGAGCAAAACCATCTTTATTGCCGCTGGTGTGGGCGCCTTCCAGCCCCGCACTCTCAAGGTTGACGGCCTGGAGGTGTTTGAAGACTCGCAATTGTTTTACCGTGTGCGCAACCCGGCAGATTTTGCCGACAAGAATCTGGTCATCGTCGGCGGCGGCGATTCTGCGCTTGACTGGGCCCTGGACTTTGTCAAAGACGGCCCGAACAAAGCCGCCAGCGTGATTCTGATCCATCGCCGCGACGGTTTCAAGGCAGTGCCCGCCAATGTGGCAAAAATGCGCGAATTGTGCGACGCTTTGGAGATGCAGTTCATCGTCGGCCAGGTCACCGGCTTCGAAGCTCAGGACAACCTGCTGACCGGCATCAAAGTCACCGCTGCCGACGGCATCACCCGGGTCGTGCCGCTGGACGTGTTAATGGTGTTTTTTGGCCTGTCACCCAAGCTGGGTCCCATTGCCGACTGGGGGCTGGACATCGAGCGCAAACAACTCAAAGTTGATACCGAAAAATTTTCCACCAGCGAACCGGGTATTTTTGCCGTCGGCGACATCAACATCTACCCCGGCAAGAAAAAGCTGATTTTGAGCGGCTTTCACGAATGCGCGCTCGCCGCTTTTGGCGCCATGCCGATCATTTCGCCCGAGAAAAAAGTCTTTTTGCAGTACACCACCACCAGCCCGAAACTGCACAAGGTGCTGGGGGTCGCGTCGCCGGTGTTTGACTGAGTAGAATCTGCACCGCGCTCTTTGATCGGAGCGCATTTCGCTAGGGGTGTTGCCCGACTGTTTACCCAGTCGAGTGACTGAGAAAGTCCCTTTGAACCTGATTGAGGTAATCCTCGCGCAGGGAAGCAAGTCTGAAAGCCAGTGTTACCGTCTTCTCTGCTGACACTGCTGCGTTTTCGGGTTGGGCCGACCTGCCAACTTTTTTGCATGGAGCAAATGGATGGCAAACACAAATTTCACCGACAAGCTGAACCAGGCATTAACGCCAGTGGCGGCGACTGAGCGGGTATTTAATTGGCATGACCACGCCTCGCTCTGGTTCAGCCTGGGTGTGGGCCTGCTGGTGATGCAAATCGGCGCCTACCTGGTGCCGGCCGTGGGCAGCCGCGATGCGGCCATCGCCATTGTGCTGGGATCGCTGCTGGGCGCCGGCCTGCTGGCTTGGACGGCCAAGCTGGGTTGCGACAGCGGCCTGTCCAGCGCCGGGCTGATGCACGCCACCTACGGCAGTTACTTTGCGCGTTTACCGGTGCTGCTGAACATGGCCCAGCTGATCGGCTGGACCACCTTTGAGTTGGTGGTGATGCGCGACGGCACGGCGGCGATTGGCAAACAATCTTTGGGTCTGTCGCTGGCGGGCACGGGCGGCATCGTTGCCACCACGCTGTTGTGGGGCGCGGTGCTCACGCTGTTGCTGGCGGGCTCCATGACCCAACTGGTACGAAAAATCATCAGCCGGGTCGGCCTGCCGCTGGTGATTGCTTCGCTGTTGTGGCTGACCTGGCAGTTTGGCGGCCAACTGCACAGCAAGGGGCTGGCAGCGTTTTGGGCTAGAGAGGGCGATGGCAGCATGGGCATGCTCTCGGCAATGGACCTGGTGATTGCCATGCCGGTGTCGTGGCTGCCCTTGGTGGCGGACTATGCGCGCTACGGCAAGTCAGGCCGCAACGCCCTCAGCGGCACTTGGTTCGGCTACGCGCTGGCCAACATCTGGTGTTATGCCCTCGGCGTGCTGGTGGTCAGTGTGGCGCAGCCCGATGCCAATCTGGTCAGCGCCCTGCTGCTGGCACAAGGCGGGCTGATCGCGCTGAGCCTGATTCTGGTGGATGAAATTGACAACGCCTATGGCGATGTGTACTCGGGCGCGGTGTCGGCCCACAGCATCAAGTCGTCATGGACGGTGCGGCAATGGGGGCTTGGGCTGGCACTGCTGTGCACCGGCCTGGCGTTGGTGTTGCCGATGCACAGTCTGGAGCCTTTTTTATTGCTGCTGAGTTCGGTTTTTGTGCCGCTGTACGGCGTTATTTTGGGGCGCCTCAGTGGTGTTGCTGTGACACTGCCGTCGATGCAGCGCAAGGTAAATTCAGGTGCCGCGCTGCTGTGGCTGGCGGGCATTGCGGTCTATCACCTGCTGGCGACATGGGCGCCGCAATGGGGTGCTGCCTTGCCGACGCTGGCACTGACCTTTGGCCTGGCCTGGCTGACGCGCTCCAAGGTGTTCACGAAGGAGCTGCCTGAACCGGCATGAACATCGTCATTTTGGGTGCCAGTCTGAGGCGGTCACACCCCGCGCGCGGGGGTGTCGTGGAAAAAGAGCCGGCGTCGCTTATTTCAGGCTCAGAACCCAATCTGCCAATTTTTTAGCTTCTGCTTCATTGACTTGGGTGTTGGCGGGCATCGGTACCGCACCCCAGACGCCAGAGCCGCCTTTCATGATCTTTGTTGTCAGCTTGGCCGCAGCATCCTTTTGACCAGCATATTTTTTTGCAACATCCTGATACGCGGGACCCACCAATTTTTTGTCCACGGCATGACAAGCCAGACAGTTTTTGGATTTGGCCAGCGCCTGATCAGCCAAGGCAGGAACAGTAAGCGTTAGCGAGAATGCGGCAAGCCCAGCAAAAATGAAATGTTTAATCATTGAGACCTCATCGGTTGGTTTATAGTCAATGAACGCGATTGTATTGATTGGCGTTGACACGTCACGCCGTAGGGCCAAGCAGCAAGTAACAGGATGTTGAGATGTATTTACTAGGACTCGGACTGGCTTTGATGATCATGAAATATCTGGCAGTTGGCCCGGTAGCCGATTGGAGTTGGTGGGTTGTTCTGGCGCCCTTTGGCCTCGCTGTGCTCTGGTGGACCTGGGCTGATCATTCTGGTTATACAAAAAAGAAGGCGATGGAACGCGAAAACAATCGCCGTCAGGATCGAATTAACAGAAATCGGGAAAATATGGGAGCTCCCACCAAGAAGAACCGACGTTAAGCATCGATCTGTAAAAAAATTCCAAAGAAGTGATCAAGGCAAAATTCTGACCTGCATGGCAACCGGAGCATAGCCATGGTTGAGCGGGCCACCGCCCTTGCCGGTCTGCACTTGCGCACCCGCCTGCAAGGCCTCCCGCACAAAGCGGCGGGCCTGCTGCACGGCATCGGGCAGCGAAGCACCCAGGGCCAGGTGGGCCGCGATCGCCGACGACAAGGTGCAGCCCGTACCGTGGGTGTTGGGACTGTCAATGCGCGGCGCCTGCATCCAGAGCTTTTCACCGCTCGCACTCAACAGCAGGTCCATCACCTTGTGGCCCGGCAAGTGCCCGCCTTTGAGCAGGACCGCGTGCGCGCCTTTGGCCAGCAAGTCCAGTGCCGCCCGCTCCATGTCTTGCGCTGAGCCCAGCGGGTAGCCAACCAGCAGCGCTGCCTCATCCAGGTTGGGGGTGATCAGCGCGACGCGGCCAAACAGTTCACGCACCAACACCTCGATCGCGGCCTTGTCAATCAACACCGCCCCACTGGTAGCCACCATCACGGGGTCAAACACCACATGTTGCATCGCATGCCGCTCAATCGCCTCGGCGACCGTTTCTACGATTTCCGGCGAATGCAGCATGCCGATCTTGACCGCATCGGCGCCCATGTCTTCCATCACGGCGTCAATCTGGTCGCGCAGCATCCGGGGTGGCACGGCATGGATCGCGCGCACGCCGCAGGTGTTTTGCGCCGTGAGGGCGGTAATAGCGGTCATGCCGTAGCAACCCAGCGCCGCAAATGTTTTCAGGTCAGCCTGTATGCCCGCGCCTCCACCGCTGTCCGAGCCGGCAATGGAAAGAACGCGGGGGTACTCAAATTTCAAAGTATCTATAGGCATCAATTAATCTACCTTAGCAGGTCTTGATCAGACCGCGTCAATGAGTTGCCTGAGCTGGATGGCCGCCAAACAAGGGTCTTGCGCCGCACACAGCGCGCTGACCACCGCCAGTCCATCGGCGCCAGCCGACAACACCTCGCGCGCGTTGCCCACATGAATGCCCCCAATCGCGACCAAGGGTAAGGCGGACAGGCGCCGAACTTGTCGCAAACCTTCCAGCCCCCAAGGTGGCAAGGTATCGGTTTTGGTGGGGGTCGTAAAGATCGGACTGACACCCAAATAGTCCACCGGCAGCGCGGCACTGCGTGCAACGTCATCCAGCGATTCCACCGACCAGCCGATGAAGACCTCGGGCGGCAACAGGCGGCGCGCCTGCAGCACCGGCATATCACTCTGCCCCAGATGCACACCTTGCGCGCCACAGGCTAGCGCAACGTCAATCCGGTCATTGATCACAAGGGGAATGTCATGCGGCGCCAGCAAACCCTTCAAGGCCAGCGCCTGGGCTAAAAAATCACGGGTATTAAGTTGCTTCTCGCGCAACTGCACACAGGTGACGCCGCCTTGGACCGCCGCTGCCACCACATCAGCCAGTGTGCGGCCCCCGGCGCTGGTCTGATCTGTGACCAGATACAAGCGCAGTGTCTGCCAACGCATGCCGTGGGCCAAGCTTGGGGTGCTTACCACTGAGCGACTTCGAGCTTCAGCCGCTGCTCAAAAGTGCGCTGATCAAGCAGTTGCAACTGGTCCAGCAACGCCATTTGCAGGCTGCCGACACCACCGCCAGCTGCCATTACTTTTTCAGCCGCCACTTCACCCACCACGCCCAGCAAGGCCATCGCGGCTACGGTGGCTCGCCAGGCATCGGGCTGCACGGCACAAAATGCGCCAATGAGTGCGGTGGCAGAACAACCCACACCAGTGATACGGGTCATCCACGCATGCCCATTTGACAATTGTGCCCAGCGCCGATTTGCAGCCAGAATATGGTCGACTGGCCCACTGACACAAACGACCCCTTGCGTGCGCTGGACCAGCGCCTGGGCCGCATCCAACGCATCGTTGGCTCCGGCACTGCTGTCCACACCGCGGGTTTGTACGGCGGCACCGGCAACGCTCATGATCTCCGAACCATTGCCACGCACCACCGTCGGCAAGGCGGTCAGCAGGAGTTGTTCAATCGACTCGTTTCGGTAGGGGGTGGCGCCAGCCCCCACCGGGTCCAGCACCACGGGAATACCGCGCCCGGTAGCGGCGCGCAACGCCAGCTGCATGCTTTTGACCCAGTACGGGTCCAGCGTGCCGATATTGAGCACCAGAGCCTGGGCAATGCCTACCATGTCAGCCACTTCTTCATGCGCGTGCGCCATGACCGGAGAAGCCCCGGCGGCCAACAGCACATTGGCATTGAAATTGATCGCTACCAGATTGGTGATGCTGTGCACCAGCGGAGAGCGTTCACGCACTGCGCAGACATCAGACCAAAGATCAGAGAATAAGAGTTTTGTGGCCATGTGGTTCCGTAAAAAAGAAGACATGGGCCAGACTGGCGAGGAAGGAATAAAGCAGCTTCCCTACGCTGGCACGACCCAGATCAGGTTCAAAGAGTATGTCTCAGTCACCCGCAGGCGACACCTCTAGCAAGCCCGGATTATCTTCGAATTCAACGCTCGGTTGACGAGAAAAATGGGCCGCGGCAACCGCCCCGGCAGCCCAAGGACATCAGGCCGGGGCCGGAACCAGAAAATCGCGGCTGATGTTGACCCCCAGGTCATTGACGCGGTCCAGAAACTGCGTCAGGAAGGCATGCAGGCCGGTCGCCAGAATTTCGTCAATGCGCCCATACTTGAGCTCGGCGCGCAGCTTACCGGCCCGGCGCTGGGTTTCGCCCGACTGCTCACTGCCCACCAACTCCAGATTGCTGACCACTTCATTCAAACTGGCATGCAGCGAACGCGGCATGTCGGCCCGCAGAATCAGCAGTTCGGCCACACGTTCGGGCTTGATGATGTCCCGGTACACCTTGCGATAGACCTCAAAGCCCGACACGCTGCGCAAGATCGCACTCCAATGGTAGAAGTCGTACTCCATCGCCTTGCCATTGGCCGCACCAAAAAAGTCGCTTTGCAGCGCATGAAACTTCACGTCCACCAGCCGCGCCGTGTTGTCGGCGCGCTCCAAAAAAGTACCCAGGCGCATAAAGTACAGCGCCTCGTCCATCAGCATGGTGCCCACCGTGACGCCGCGCGACAGATGGGAACGAAACTTGACCCATTCAAAAAACTGACTCGGATCACGTTCAAACTCGCCCGACTTGATCATGCGTTTGATCTCCAGCCAGGTCTGGTTCTGCGTCTCCCAGACCTCTGTGGTCAATGTGCCCCGCACCGCCCGCGCATTTTCCCGCGCCGCACTCAGGCACGACACGATGCTGGACGGATTTCCGTCGTCCTTGACCATGAATTCCATCACGTCGCGAACATTAATATCGCCATGCGCTTCGGTGTAGTTCGGCAGCAGCTCACTGATACTGAGCAAGCCTTTCCAGCCCACTTGCGCCACGGCACTGGATTGGGGTAAGAGCGAGGTCTGGTAATTCACATCCAGCATGCGGGCCGTGTTCTCGGCCCGTTCGGTATATCGCGACATCCAGAACAGGTGATCGGCAGTGCGTGACAGCATGAAATTTCTCCTTGCGCTCAAGACGATTTGGCTTGGAATTGGGTCTGCAACGGCGTGGCGACCGACGCCGGTGGTGGCGTTGGCAGCGCGGCGACGTTCGGCGTTTCGTCAGGCTCCAGTACCCAGGTATCTTTGGTACCGCCCCCTTGAGACGAATTGACGACCAGCGAGCCTTCTTTCAGCGCCACGCGGGTCAAGCCGCCGGGCACCATTTGCACCGTCTTGCCGCTGAGCACATAGGGGCGTAAATCAATGTGGCGCGGCGCAATACCACTCTCTACAAACGTCGGGCAGCTGGACAAACTCAGTGTCGGCTGCGCAATGTAGCCACTCGGATTGGCCAGCAGCGCTTGTCGAAAATTCTCGATTTCAGCGCGGGTGGCTGCCGGCCCGACCAGCATGCCATAGCCTCCGGCACCATGTACCTCTTTAACCACCAACTCCTTCAAATGGGCCAGCGTATAGGCCAGATCATCCTTGTTGCGGCAGACGTAAGTGGGCACATTGTTGAGGATCGGCTTTTCACCCAGATAGAACTCGATCATCTTGGGAACATAGGGGTAGATCGACTTGTCATCGGCCACGCCAGTGCCCACCGCATTGCAGATGGTCACATGGCCGGCGCGGCAAGCGTCCAGCAGGCCGGCGCAGCCCAGCGAGGAAGTGGGTCGGAACGCATGGGGGTCCAGAAAGTCGTCATCCACCCGGCGGTAGATCACATCGACCCGCAGCGGGCCGCGCGTGGTGCGCATGTAGACGAAGCGGTCTTTGACAAACAGGTCTTGCCCCTCGACCAGTTCGACCCCCATTTGCTGCGCCAAAAACGCGTGCTCGAAATAGGCGCTGTTGTGCATGCCCGGGGTCAGCACCACCACGGTGGGCTCGGCGGTGGTGGCGGGGCTGCTGTCACGCAGGGTTTCCAGCAACAAGTCGGGGTAATGCGCAATCGGCGCCACGCGGTGCGCGTTGAACAGCTCGGGAAACAGGCGCATCATCATCTTGCGGTTTTCCAGCATGTAGCTCACGCCACTGGGTACGCTCAGATTGTCTTCCAGCACGTAGTACTCGCCCTCCCCGCAAGCGTTGGGCGCACGCACGAGGTCGATGCCGGAAATGTGCGAGTAGATATGGTTGGGCAAATCCACACCCCTCATCTCGGCGCGAAACTGCGCGTTGTTTTCGATCTGATCACGCGGCAGCACGCCGGCCTTTATGATCTCCTGCTCATGGTAGACATCGTGAAGAAAACGATTGAGCGCGGTCACCCGCTGCACCAGTCCCCGCTCCAGAAAAGCCCAATCCTGGGCGGCCACGATGCGCGGAATCAGGTCAAACGGAATCAGGCGCTCGGTGCCCACGCCTTCTTCGTCTTTTTCGCCATAAACGGCAAAGGTGATGCCGACGCGGCGAAAAACCATCTCGGCCTCTTCGCGCCGTTTGGCCATCATGTTGCCGGGCTGGCGTGCGAGCCACTCGTCATAAATCTTGTAATGCTCCCGAATCTGCGCTCCCTTCGTGAAAAACTTGTAGGGCAGCTCGGTGTGCATCTCGTCGAATTTCTGCATAAGCTTCATCACTCCTGCCCCTAGCTTAGCAAGCTTTGCGCCAACCCAAAATAGTGCACGGGGGCTGAGCGTTACTTTTTTTTCTAAACGTGAGAAAAATGAGGTCGAAAGACAGGGCGCGCCGTTGCAGAAACTCTATAAAACAGCAAATCTCAAACCCAATCGCATTCGCAAGTAAAGTGTCGCAGGTAGAGAGGCTGCTTGGTGATCCGCACCCCCCGGATGCCGGCCGCCTTTTGCTTGACTTCGTCAATCACCTCGGCGGCATAGTCAAAGTGACTCTGGGTGTACATGCGCCGCGGAAAGGCCAGGCGCACCAGTTCCATGCTGTGGTAAGTCTCCCTGCCGTCGGACAGCCGCTTGCCAAACATCACCGAACCGATTTCCACCCCGCGAATGCCACCTTCCAGGTACAGCGCATTGCACAGCGCCCAGGCCGGGTAATGGGCCACCGGCATGTTGGGCAGCACGGTCTTGGCATCGATATACACCGCGTGGCCACCGGTGGGCTTGACGAAACCCACGCCCGCGGCTTCCAGTCGCTCGCCCAGGTACTCAGCGGTGCGCAGGCGGTAGCGCAGGTAATCTTCCTGCATGCCCTCCTCCAGGCCCACGGCCAGCGCCTCCAGGTCGCGCCCAGCCAAGCCGCCATAGGTGGGAAAGCCTTCGGTCATGATCAGCACGTTGCGCACCGCGTCCATCCACTCCTCGCTGCGCAGCACGATGAAGCCGCCGATATTCACCATGCCGTCTTTTTTGGCACTCATGGTGGCGCCGTCGGCGTAACTGAACATCTCTTGCACGATTGTTTTGATCGGCGTGTTTTCATAGCCGGGCTCGCGCATCTTGATGAACATGGCGTTTTCCGAGAAGCGGCAAACATCCATGATCAAGGGCTTGCCGTACGCTTTCAGCAACTTGGCATAGGCGCGGATGTTGGCCATCGCCACCGGCTGGCCACCACCGGTATTGTTGGTCACGGTGATCATGCCAAACGGGATGCGCGCGGCATCCAGCTTGAGCAGCGCCTCGACCTTTTCCAGATCGATATTGCCCTTGAACGGGTAGATCAGCGCCGGCTGCAAGCCCTCGGCAATGACCAGATCGACCGCCTCCACGCCCAGGTATTCGAGGTTCGCGCGGGTGGTGTCAAAGTGGCTGTTGTTGGGCACCAGGTCGCCTTTTTGACAGACCGCAGTGAACAACACCTTCTCGGCCGCGCGCCCCTGGTGCGTCGGCACAAAGTGCTGCATGCCGGTGATGTCCTGCACCACGGCTTCCAACCGGTAGAAGCTGCGCGCCCCGGCGTAGCTTTCGTCACCCTCCATGATGGCGCCCCATTGTTTGGAGGACATGGCGCCCGTGCCCGAATCGGTCAACCAGTCGATCAGCACGTCTTCGGCGTGGAGCTTGAAGACATTGAGCTTGGCGGCCTCCAGCAGCCGCTCGCGCTCAGAGCGGGTAGTCATGCGAATGGGCTCAACGCTTTTGATGCGGAACGGTTCAATCAGGGTTTTGGGCATGGCGATGTTTGAGAGGTTGTTAAACGGTGCCTGAAGGTAGCACCGGCAAAATCAGCGTGGTGTCGGGTATTCCCAACAGAGTCCAAAAAATACGCCTTTGAGGCGAACTCAAGGTACCCGATGCTGCCAATAACGCTCAGCTTGCTGGCGTTCACATAGAACCAGCTCGGGCCGCTTGGATTGCCAGGTCGCTGCACCACAATGGGGCGAATCAATCACCTGAATGTGACGCTCCTGGTAGCGCGCCAAAACAGACGCCGCCGGGTGACCAAAGCGGTTGCGGTAACCGGCTTGCACCAGCGCCAGCTGCGGTTGCACCGCGTCCAGAAAGGCCGCGCTGCTCGACGTTTTGCTACCGTGGTGCGGTACCAGCAACACATCGGCTTTGAGCTTGGCCCCCTCACTCAGCAGTCGGGCTTCCTGCGCCTGTTCGATATCGCCCACCAACAACGCTGACTGAACCCCGTTGGACAGCCGCAGCGTGCAACTCATGGCATTGCTTTTACGCACGGCGCCGTAGTCATTGGCCTGCGGATGCAGCACTTCAAAATCGACGCCGTCCCAGCGCCAGCGCTGCCCCGCTACGCAGCGCGTGACCGGGTGCACGGCCTGCAATTCGTTCGTAGCCTCAATCGAACTGAGCAGCGTCACCTGCGGCTGCATCGCCAACAGCGCCAGCGCGCCCCCGGTGTGGTCGCTGTCGCGGTGACTCAAGAGCAAGGTATCGAGCCGCACATCGAGCGCGCGCAGCAGCGGCACCAGCACCCGGTGGCCCGCATCACTCTCGCGGCTAAAGCGCGGTCCGGCGTCATACAGCAAGGCATGCTCGGCGGTGCGCACCAGCACGGCGTTGCCCTGCCCGATGTCGGCCGCCAGCAGCTCAAACTGGCCCAGCGGCGGGCGCGGCGCCTGCCACAGCAACACTGGCAGCATCAAGGGCAGGCCCAGCAGCCGCACACTCCAGGGCAACTGCATGACCAGCACAGCGCCGCCCGTGACACCGGCCACGCCCGCCCAGAGCGGCGCTTGCGCCACGCTGATCGTTGCAAACGGCAAGGCCGCCAGTATTTGCAGGTACCAGGTCAAGGCGGCGATGGCCCACGCCGCCACGTCCCAGAGCGGCGCCAGCGCCACGCCCGCCATGGCCAGCGGCGTCACCACCAGCGTGACCCAGGGTATGGCCAGCGCATTGGCCGCCAGCCCCACCAGCGAGACCTGGCCAAACAACAACAGCGTCAATGGCGTCAGCGCCAGCGTGATCACCCCTTGCTCCCGAAACATTGAGGTAAATCGGCCTCTAGCCCCCGTATCTATTGCTTTATTAGCTCCTGAATCAGAAGCAAACAAGACGCCCACGGCGACAAAACTGAGCCAGAACCCCGCTTGCAGCAGCGCCCACGGGTCCACCGCCACCACCACCGCGCAGCTCAGCAGCCAGACGTGCGGCCAGGGCCAGCGCTTGCCGCTCAGGCGCAGCAAGCCGACCGTCGCCAGCATCAACAGCGTGCGCTGCGACGGCACGCCCCAGCCACTGAACAAGGCATACGCGCCCGCCAGCAGAACGCCACCGAGCAAGGCAGCGCTGGGCGCTGGTAGCCACAGGCACAAACGAGGGGAGCGCCGCCATCCCCAGCCGACGAGCAGCGCGGCAAGCCAGGCAAACATGGTGACGTGCAAACCTGAAATACTCATCAGGTGCGCCACGCCGGTGGCCCGGAACACATCCCAATCCGCCCGGTCGATGGCATTTTGGTCGCCCACCACCAGGGCAGCCATCAAGCCCGCCGCCTGGCGCTCGGCCACCCGCTCAAAAATCAGGTCGCGCACCCGCTGGCGCAGCTGCTCTAGCGCGTGAGCGTAAGTTTGCCCCAGTCGTTGCGGCGTCGGGTCTTTCGGACCGGCGCGCACAT
Organism: Gammaproteobacteria bacterium; assembly: GCA_025359085.1. Classification (GTDB taxonomy): domain Bacteria; phylum Pseudomonadota; class Gammaproteobacteria; order Burkholderiales; family Burkholderiaceae_C; genus Rhodoferax. The sequence goes on along the minus strand of JANYHL010000020.1, from coordinate 9,692 downwards.
AGCCGGTCGCCTGCAAGCCCTGCTCCCACAGCCAGAGTTCAAAGTCAAAGCCGAACGGGTTGCTGGCGCCATGCGGCGCCTTCAGGCGCACGGTGAATTGCCAACGCTCACCGGCCCGCAAGGCGGCGGGCTGACGCTGCCATTCATCGCCCAGGTCTGCATCGCCCCCCGCGAAACGGTCGGCATACCAGGCCAGGTAAATACGCGGCGGCAGGCGAACCGCCTGCCCTTGCTGTTGCGCCGATTCCACCTCCAGCGCAAAACGCACGCCGGTTTCGCTGCGCTGCGGCATGGCGGCAATGACGCCGGTCACCGCCACGTCGCGCCCCTCCAGGTCGGCGTTCAACGCCTGCCCGGAATAAATCGAGGCGCGCAGCCCGGTGACCCCGAAGGCCAGCAGGGCCAAAGCCAGTGCAATCAACGCGCTGCGATAAATGTATGCTACTAATTTAATAGCTGATAGCGCATATAGCACGGCGGCTAGAAGCACAAATGATGCATAAATTGGCCAAACCCACAAGGTCGCCTGCTGCAACTGCAATGCGGTGCCCGCCACAAAACCCAACAAGGCCGGAACCATCAGTCGCGCTCGAGCGGTGCTGGGGGTGGGGGCTGAATGCATGGCGCCGATGCTAACCGGCCCGTTACATTGACAAGGACCCCTCCCGGAACTCCGTCTTGTCGAGCCAGACGTTCACCAGCACGGGCCGCCCGCTGTGCGCCAGCGCGCGGGCGCGGGCCAGGGCCGCGGGTACTTCAGACATGGTCTTCACCACGATGCCCTCGGCGCCGAAGCCAGCCGCCACCGCGTGGTAGTCGGTGCGGGCCAGCACGGTGGCCACGTCGTCATGCAGCATCTTGACCTGCTCGCGGGCAATCTGGGTCCAGCCCGCGTCGTTACCGACCAGTGCAATCACCGGAATGCCGTGACGCACGAAGGTGTCGAACTCCACCAGGCCATAGCCACAGGCGCCATCGCCCAAGATGATCCAGACTTCGCTGCCCGGGCGCGCCAGCGCGGCGCCGAGCGCAAATCCAGCGCCAACGCCCAGCGTGCCGAAGGCGCCGGGGTCAAGCCAGCTGAGCGGCGTACGCGGGTGCAGCACATACGAAGCCGTGGCCACGAAGTCGCCGCCGTCGGCCACCAACAGAGCGTTCTCGCCCAGTTCTTTCTCGACGATGCGAAACAGCGCGATCGGGTTGACAAACTCGCCGCTGGCCTGCGCCTGCTGGTCGATATCAAGCTCCCGTTCGGCGTCGCGGCCGCGCAATTGGGCGATCCAGCTGGCGAGGCGGGCGTTCGCTGCTCTTGCAGCCGCTTCGACTAGCTCAGCCCGAACCGATGAAACAGGACCAGCCCGAGCCGATGCGGCGGGAACTGGTGAAAAAGCTTGCGCCAGCGCCTGCAGGAACAGACCGGCATCGCCAATGGCGGCAATGTCGGGTTTGCGGTTCAGGCGCGCATCCTTGGTGCTGCGGTTGGCAGCGATCAGCGTGGCGCCGCGCCGCACATGTTTGCCGTAATCCAGTCGAAAGTCGCACGGCACGCCGGCCAGCAGCACGCAGTCGGCTTCACGCAGGGCCTGGCGACGCTGGTGGCGCATCTGCAGCGGATGGTGGCGCCCCAGCAAGCCGCGCGCCATGCCGGACAGGTAGACCGGGATGCCGAGCTTGGCCACGGCTGCCGCCAGGTGCGCGGCTTCCTTGGAAAGCACCAGCGCCTGGCTGCCGATCACCAGCAGCGGCCGCTCGGCCTTGGCGAGTGCGGCCAGGGCCGCCTGCAGGCTGGCATCGGACGCGCGCGGCGGCGCCACCGAACGCACTTGCGGTGCGATCACCGTAGCGCTGCCGTCGAACATTTTTTTCACATGACGATTCAGATAAAAACGCAACAGCCGGTCGGCGACCGAGCTGCCTTTGCCAGCGGCGTCGGCGTACCACTGGCGAATCGATGCCTCGTCATACAGCAGATCAACCGGGCACTCGATGAACACCGGCCCCGGCACGCCGGCCTGCGCCACGGCGAAGGCTTCATCCACCGCCGGGCCGAGGTCGCGCACGCGCCGGATCTTGATGAAGCGCTTGACGTGCGGCGCCACCAGCGGACGCTGGTTGATGTCTTGCAGGGCGCCGCGCCCCTGCAATGCGGTCGGCGCGGCACCGCCGATGAGAATCACCGGCGACTGCGCCAGTTGTGCGTTTTTCAGGGCCGTGATGGTGTTGCTGATGCCCGGCCCCGCCGTGACTGCCGCGACGCCGGGCAGGCCCGACAGACGGGCCGTGGCGTCGGCCGCAAACACGGCGGTGGCTTCATCGCGCACATCGACGATGCGAATGCCGCGTGCCTTGGAGGCGCTCAGGATCGGAGAAATGTGGCCGCCGCAAAGGGTGAAGAGGCAGTGCACACCGTGCGCCTGCAGGGCTTCGGCAACGCGATCACCACCGTGGCGGATGGGGGAAGTGGGGGTGCTTGACATGGTGTTAGCGCTTGCCTCAGGCCCAATAAACCGCACCGTGGCTGGCGTACCAGGCTTCAAGCTGTGGCGACATCAACGTTTCGATGCGACCCCGCTTGATCTTCATGGTCGGCGTCAGGCAACCGTTCTCGATCGTCCAGGGATCGGGCGCCACCACGATCATGCGCAGCTTTTCATAGTCAGGTAGCTGACTGTTCACGCTCTGCAGCAGCTGCTCAAGTTCGGCCTGCACTTGCGCGCGAATAAGGGGGTCGCCCAGTTGCGGGCGCAAGTTTTCCGCCAGCACCACCATGGCATAAGCGGACGGCTGGCCGACGCCCGACACCAGTGACAGCTCCACCATCGGGTGCGCGTTGAGCAGGTTCTCGATCGGGGCCGGTGCCACGTACTTGCCTTTGGCGGTTTTGAACAGCTCCTTGAGCCGCCCGGTGATCTTGAGCAGGCCGTCGGCACGGCGCTCGCCCAAATCGCCGGTGCGAAAGAAACCATCGTCCGTGAAGCTCTCCGCGTCCAGATCCGGGCGCTTGAAGTAGCCGCTGAGTTGCCCCGGCGACTTGATCAAAACCTCGCCTTGCGGGCTGATGCGCACCTGCACGCCGGGCAGCGGCACGCCCACGTAGCCGGGCGCATTCAAGGCCGCAGTTGAATTGTGGGAATAGGCAAAGTCCTCGGTCATGCCGTAGCCTTCGATCAGGTTCAGGCCCAGGCGGCGGTACCAGGCGATCAGCTCGGCAGGAATCGGGGCTGAACCGCTGCCGGCCAGACGCACCTGGTCCAGCCCCAGGCCCTTTAATACCTTGCGCGCCACCAGTCGGCCCAAGATCGGAATACCGAGCAGAAAGTCCAGTTTTTTCGGTGGCATCTTGGTGAATACCCCCTGTTGAAATTTGAGCCACAGCCGGGGAACCGAGATGAACGTGGTGGGGCGCACGCGCTGCAAATCCTGTAAAAAGGTGTCCGGCGACTCGGCAAAGAAAACATGGGTGTCGCCATCGACCCACGACGCCGCCTCGACCCAGGCGCGCTCGAAGCTGTGCGCCAACGGCAGATAAGACAGCACCCGGTTCGGGACGCCTTCGCCCAGGCGCGACGCCACATCTTTCACCATGCCTTCGGTGGCGCGCGTGATGTGTTCAAAATCGAGCATCACGCCTTTGGGCTGGCCGGTGGAACCCGAGGTGTAGATCAGCATCGCCAGGTCGTCCGGGGCGCGAGCCGGGCGGCCGGTGAGCGCTGGCGTGCGCTCCATGATGGCGTCCCAAGCCTCAAAATCGGTGCGCGGCGCCAGCGGGAAAGCCACGCAAGGCAGGCCAACCGGCAGGCCCGACGCCTGCTGCGCCCACAGGTCAAGCTTGCCCACAAACAACAGGCGCGCGTCGCTGTGCTCCAGCACAAAGCGGACGGTCTGCGCCGTTTCGGTCGGGAAAATCGCCACCGTGGTGTAGCCGGCCATCCAGATCGCCAGTTCCGCCATGAAAAAATGCGCACAGTTCTTGGACAGGATGGCAATGCGCTCGCCGCGCTCAAACCCCTGGCCTTGCAAATGCGTCGCCATGCGCCTCGCCTGCTCGAGCGTCTGTGCCCAGGTGTAATGCGTCAGTTGTCCGGCGCCAACCGGCTGGGTCAAGAAGACCTGGTTCGGGTGTGCGGCTTCATGGTCGTAGATGTAGTCGAGGATCAGCTTTGAATTGGACATGGGCCTCCTGTTTTTTTGACGCTCGCGCCCCTAGCGCGCATAGCGCTCTACTATGACCTGCAACGCTCGCGCCGTCACACGGGTTTACCCGTGTAATCAAAAAAAATAGGGCTCTAGCCCCCGTCCATATTACGTAAGAAGCTATTATTTAAATAGCAACTTTGATTCCGGCAGGGCACTGATCAAAGCGGGCCAGGCGAACCAATCTGGCCTGTCAGCTTGGGCGTCGAGGCGTTGCATCAAGTGTTGGAGTCTTAAAACCGGACGGTATTGCCCCCCTCTTCCTTGGCCCGGTACATCGCCGCGTCGGCCCACTTGATGATATCGTCCGGCGGAGTTTCGTTGTCAATGAAAATCACCGCACCGATGCTGGCCGTGCAGCGATTCACCACCAAGGTGTCACTCAGGCCCTCGTGATGCACCGTGAGGAGGTAGGGTTCAGACAAGCTGAGGCGGATTTTCTCGGCGACGGCTTGCGCTTGAAACGTGGAAAGCGACTTGTCAGCACTCAACTCACTGAGCATCACTACAAACTCGTCGCCGCCGAAACGCCCGACGGTATCAATCTCGCGCACACAAAGGGTCAAGCGTCTGGCCACCTCGATCAATAACAAATCGCCCACCAGGTGACCATGCGTGTCATTGATGGGTTTGAAATTGTCCAAGTCAAGAATCATCAGTGTGCAATAGCAGGCACTGCGCTTACTGGCTGCCATGATTTGGCTCAAGCGGTCGCTGAACAGACGACGGTTCGGAAGCTGCGTCAGGGGGTCATAGAAGGCGAGTTGACGCAACTGCTCTTCCATCTGTTTGCGCTCGGTGATGTCACGGGTGACGGCAAGCTGCACCGTCTCACCATGGTCGAGCATAGGCACCGCATGCGTCTCCTGCCAACGCCGACCACCCCGCAGGCCGATCACCTCGAACTGCAAGTACACGGCTTCGCCTGCCAGCACGCGCTGCTGCAAATCGGCAAAAGCCTCCCGGTACTCGGGCGCAATCAGATCCAACACCGGGCGCCCAGCCACCTGCGCCAGCGAGTCGGCCTCGATCATCACCAGCCCGGCCGGGTTCATGTGTTGCAGGCGCCCCTGGGCGTCAATAATCTTGATGCAGTCCGGTTCATTCTCGATGATGGTCTGCAGGCGTAATTCGCTCGCTCTCAACTCCGCCGTCTGCTCTGTCACCCGTTGCTCCAGGGTTTCTTTGACCTCTTGAATCTCATCGAACTGTGCCGCCAGTAAATCAGAGACCTCCCTGAAATTGACAACCAGATCACGGGTCTCCTTGATCGAAGTTTCAGGCCAGGCTATCTTTTTGTCACTGGTTGCCAACCGGAAGGCCAGGTTATGGGTCAATGTGTTCAGCATGTCGAGTGTGCCCATGATTCGGCGGCTCAATAATTCGGCCAGTGCAAGAGCCAGCAACAAAATCACAAACAACACCGTCAGCTTGGCGCTGAAATTGTTGTAGAGCGTTTTCTGGAACGGGGCCACCGGCTGCTCCAGGATCAATGTCCACTCGGCCAGGTCACCCACGGTGGATTGAAGGATGTAAAACGAGTCTCTCCAGCGATCAGCGACTGAGGCATGGGCCGCCAGCGAAGGCACCCACTGGCTGATGTCGGCATCTAATTGACTGAGTTTTCCTGCGTTCCGATTGAAAGCCTGCATGACCGTTTGATCGCTGCGATTGCTCATGATGACATGGCCATTTTTGTCCAGCAAGGTGTAAAACAGCGCATGACCCATCGTGCTGCTTTCAAGTTGCTCGCGTATCTGCCTCAACTTCAGGATGCCGGTCACATAGCCGCCATATTTCCCATCCATGATCACCGGCGCTCGTGCCGCTAGCATGGGGATGGGGACGCCAACTCTGTCTATGATAATTTGCGACACCATCGGTTGAAGGGTTCGCTTGAGGTCTGGAATGAAGGGGCGATCAGCAAAGTTCTTGCCAATGGTGCTGTGCCCTAACTCATCAACCAGCGGATAGTAGGCGATGCTTATCGCCTCTCGGTCCATCAGTCCAAAGCGCAAAAAATTGGCATCCGACTTCTGCGCCTGTTCCAGATGAACTTGCATCTGCTGCGGAGTTTGTACCGCCGCCATCTCTGCCAGCTTGAGCACGGTAAATTTCCTGTTTATCACCCATGTGTTCATATCGCGAACCAGATGCGCGCTGTTTTGCAACAGCGACGCTCGAATCCGGTTGTCGGTTTCGGCAAAATCAGCGCGGATGCCAATCGCCAGCATGATCAACCCCGGGAACACCACAAAAGCTGTTAGCCAGTTGTAAGCAATCTCGCGCAATGAAGCCTGCAAAAAGCGAAACCGAAGCGCCAAGCCGGTAAAAATCAAGCGCGCCAACAAGACATTGGCAATGCCGTTCATGGCCTGTTTGGTCATCATGATGGTGACGCTGCTGAGCGGCTCATGCATCACCAGGCGGTAAAAGACAAATACCAACGGCATGCCAACCAGCAGCCAAAACAAGGTGTCGGCCAGCACCATGCTCACCCGGCGCCGCGTCATCAGAACGCCAACACACAGCGCCTCAGCGCTGAAAACGATGATGGCGTAGGGGTGATTCCACAGGACGTAGGTGTAGCTGGCGATCAGCGCGGCAGCCAGTGTGCCCCAGCCGAGCCCGAAATATTGCAAGACCAGCATGGCAAAGATGCTGCCGAACAGGAAGTCAATATTGAGAAAGATCGAAAAACTGAAATAGTTGCCCGCCAGACCGGCAGCAACCAGGAGCATGAACAGGAACACGGATAAAGGGAGACCGCAAGGGCGTCTCGTGTTATTGCTGATCAGAGAGCTACACAGGACAGGCATGGTGATTTTTGTAAGAAAAGTTGACTTTTGTTACAAACTGTAGCGCATCGGGCCTGATCAATGCTTGCGTTACATCACTATTCAAATCAAAGACCGCCCCGGCACCTGGACTGACCAGTCAATTGAATCCTGCTGCAGCACCATGTCAATATCCAGGCCCAACACATCCCCCACCGCGCCCGGGAACTTCACCGCCAGCATGTTGGCCGACAGCCCGACCTCGCGGGCGCGCACGCTCCAGGTCGCCAGGTGGATAACGCCCGCCAGCGGTTCATAAACATTATCTTCAAAGGGCGCGTCCTGGTGCGCCAAGGCCTCCACAATCGGTTGCGGAAACTGCCATTTTTTGGCCAAACCGGCACCCACCTCGGCATAGCAAAAACCAAAAGTGCTGTGCTCCAGTCGGGCGCGCCGCGGATCAAGCGGGTCCACGGCACGATCCAGCGCCGCCGCCTCGTAGGGCATGCCGATGTGCAGCGCCAGTTCACCCACCGCATGGATCAGACCGCAGGTAAAAGCCGCCTGCGGGTTTAGCCGCACCACCCCGGCCAGTGAGCGCGACAACTTGGCCACGCTCAGGCTGTAGGCCCAAAAATGCTGCAAATTGATACCCGGAACGGCCTTCAAAGATATCCCCGAGGCCGCCTGGACGGCCATCGCCCGCACATGCGCCAAACCCAGGATGGCGAGCGCCTCCGACACACTGTTGATCTTGCCAGAGAGTTGAAAAAACCCCGCATTGGCGGTCTGCAACAAGCGCGTGGTCAGGGCCGGGTCGGTGCTGATGAGTTTGGTGATGGTCTTCAGGTCCGGCTCAGCGCGCCCAAGCTCGCTGAGCAAGAGCGCCAGCACCTTGGGGATACTGGGTAAGACCAAGGGTAAAGCCAGCAGGGCATTGAGTTCCAAGGCGGCACAACTCCGTTAACAAATTTGAGGGATGGATGAGACGGACGAAATCATTATGTCCTCAACGCCCCACGCCCTTGAGCTTGGCAAAGGCTGACGACATCGAGGTTGCCGGCGGGCTGGACGGCTGCGCCGCACCTGGCCCGGTGCGCCCGGCGCGCTGGTGGTTGGCCACCCCCTGAAACCGGTTGTCACCGGTGTTGCCCGGCCGACTCGGGGCCGCACCCAGCTTCATCGTCAACGCGATGCGTTTGCGTGCCACGTCCACCTCCACCACCTGCACCTTGACGATGTCGCCGGTTTTGACGATCTCGCGCGCATCGGTCACAAACTTGTGACTCAACTGGCTCACATGCACCAGCCCGTCCTGGTGCACACCGAGGTCGATAAAAGCGCCAAAGGCCGCGACGTTGCTCACCGTGCCCTCCAGCACCATACCCTCTTTCAAATCCCGGATGTCTTCGACGCCGTCGTTGAAGCGGGCCACCTTGAAGTCCGGGCGTGGGTCACGCCCCGGTTTTTCCAGCTCGCCCAGAATGTCTTTGACCGTGATCACGCCAAATTTTTCATTGGCAAACAGCTCGGGCTTGAGGGTCTTGAGCATGTCGGCCCGGCCCATCAACGCCGCCACCGGCTGGCCGGTTTTGGCAATGATCTGTTCCACCACAGCATAGGTCTCGGGGTGCACGCCGGTCATGTCCAGCGGGTTGTCGCCCCCGCGAATACGCAAAAAGCCCGCGCTTTGCTCGAAAGTCTTGGCCCCCAGGCCCGTTACCTTCAACAATTGCTGGCGGTTGGCAAAAGCACCATGAGCCTCGCGCCAGCGCACCACCGCCTTGGCCACACTGCCTGACAGTCCCGAGACACGGCTGAGCAGCGGCACACTGGCCATGTTCAGGTCCACGCCGACCGAGTTCACACAGTCTTCCACCACCGCGTCCAGTGTTTTGGCCAGCTCGCTCTGGTTCACGTCGTGCTGGTACTGGCCCACGCCAATGCTCTTGGGGTCGATCTTGACCAACTCGGCCAGAGGGTCTTGCAGGCGCCGTGCAATGCTGGCGGCACCGCGCAGACTGACGTCGACATCGGGCATCTCTTGCGAGGCAAACTCGCTGGCCGAATAGACCGAAGCCCCGGCTTCGCTGACCACTACCTTTTCAATCAAACGAACGGAACTGTCCCCCGTTCGGACTGAGCCTGTCGAAGTCTTCCTTTCGACAAGCTCAGGGCGCTCGGATGATTTCGCCATCAGCTTGATCAGATCGGCGGCCAGCTTGTCGGTCTCGCGGCTGGCGGTGCCGTTGCCAATGGCAATCAGGCTGACGCCGTGCTTTTCGCACAGTTTGGCCAGGATGTGCAGCGAGCCGTCCCAATCCTTGCGCGGCTCATGCGGGTAGACCGTGGACGTGTCCACCAGCTTGCCGGTAGCGTCCACCACCGCCACCTTGACGCCGGTGCGGATGCCGGGGTCCAGGCCCAGCACGACGCGCGGCCCAGCGGGCGCCGCGAGCAGCAGGTCGCGCAAATTGTCGGCAAACACCTTGATAGCTACTTTTTCGGCGTCTTCGCGCAGGCGGGTGAACAGGTCGCGCTCCGTCGACAGGCTCAGTTTGACTCGCCAGGTCCAGGCGACGCATTTGCGGATCAGATCGTCAGCCGCGCGGCCCTGGTGGCTCCAGCCGAGTTTCAGCGCGATGCGCCCTTCGGCCAGCGACACAGCCGGAGTTACTCTTGTTTTAATAGCTGCTTGCGTAGGTGCGACGGGGGCTGACG
>JANYHL010000146.1 GCA_025359085.1 Gammaproteobacteria bacterium | reverse complement strand
TACTTATAAACTCAGTCAAAGTCCGGTTCAGTCGTCCGCCCGCCCGGCGACCACCCGGCGGATCGCGTCAGCGCCAAAACCGCGTGCCGCCAGAAAGCGCATCTGTTTCGCCGCCGCTTGGCGCTCGGCCGGCAGCGCACCAAACTTCTTTCCCCAGAGCGCCAGCGCCCGCTCGTGTTCCGAGGCCTGCAGACCGATCAAGGCGGCACTGACCGCCTCGGGCTCCAGGCCTTTGCCTTGCAGCTCCTGCTTGATGCGCGCCGTGCCCAGTTTGGCGGCACGCCGATGCAGCACCGATTCGATCACCCGCTGCTCGTCAATAAACCCCTTGGCCTGCAGTTCATCGAGAACCTGAGCCAGGCTGCCGGGCTCTTCTTCAAAGCGTTGCAGCTTTTGCGTCAGCTCGGCGCGCGAGTGTTCGCGCCCACTGAGGAGCCGCAAGGCGCGGCCTTTGAGCGAGGGCTGGGCAAATGACATGAGGGGCTCCCTGGAACAACGGGCAAGCTAAGCAGCACCTGGCAGGCTGCACTGGGCCTAGGCCGCTTTTTTGCTTGCGGGTTTGGCTTTTGCCTCAGCCTCGATGGCCGCCGGCAACAAGGGGATGCCGAGCGAGGCGCGCACCTTGTTTTCGATCTCTTGCGACAGCGCGGGGTTCTCGCGCAGGAAATCGCGCGCGTTGTCGCGGCCCTGACCGATTTTTTCGCCGTTGTAGGCATACCAGGCGCCCGACTTCTCCAGAATATTGGCATTCACCCCCATGTCGATGACCTCGCCCTGGCGGCTGATGCCCTCGCCGAACAAGATGTCGAACTCGGCGGTCTTGAACGGTGGCGCCACCTTGTTCTTGACGACCTTGACCTTGGTTTCGTTGCCAATCGCCACGTCCCCTTTTTTGATGGTGCCGGTGCGCCGGATATCGAGCCGCACCGAGGCGTAAAACTTCAGCGCATTGCCGCCGGTGGTGGTCTCGGGGCTGCCAAACATGACGCCAATCTTCATGCGGATCTGGTTGATGAAGATCACCATGCAGTTGGTTTTCTTGATGTGGGCAGTGAGCTTGCGCAGGGCCTGGCTCATCAGCCGGGCTTGCAGGCCAGGCAAGGAGTCGCCCATTTCGCCTTCCAGCTCAGCCTTGGGCGTCAGCGCCGCGACCGAGTCGATCACGATCAAGTCCACCGCGCCCGAACGCACCAGGCTGTCCACAATTTCCAGCGCCTGCTCGCCGGTATCAGGCTGGCTGATCAGCAGGTCTTGCAGATTGACGCCGAGGTTTTGCGCGTACTGGATATCGAGCGCGTGTTCGGCGTCGATAAAGGCGCACTGGCCGCCGGTTTTTTGCATTTCGGCGATCACCTGCAGCGTCAGCGTGGTCTTGCCGGAGGACTCCGGGCCATAAATTTCGACCACCCGGCCGCGCGGCAAACCGCCTACGCCCAAGGCAATGTCCAGCCCCAGGGAGCCGGTCGACACCACCTGGATGTCTTCGATCACCTCGCCCTCGCCCAGACGCATGATGGTGCCCTTGCCAAACTGTTTTTCAATCTGGGCCAGCGCCACTTGCAGGGCTTTGGCTTTTTCGCTGTTGATGGGTGTGGGGTTGGGGGCCTTGAGCGCGACGGGTGCATCCATGAAAATCTCCTTGAAAATAGGAACGGGTTGAAGCCGGGTGAATCTGGCACATCCTTTGGTTTTAATGACAGGCTGGATGCTTGAACAGTAGTTTATCCTGAGTTATTTAAATCTGTAAACACATTTTTTAGTCAATTTGGTTTACTATTTCAACGATGTTTGAACGACCCAGCCCGGCCCTGCCTGCAGACTTTGCCCCACAACCACCACAACCCCCGCAGACAATGGCCGCAGCGCCAGTCGGCCTGCCGGACGGCTGGCGTCAGGCGCACATGGGCCACTGGTTGAACCAGGCGCTGCAAAAATTTGATGCCCGCGTGCTGGCCCTGATGGCGCGCAATGAAGACGTGCCCCTGGCACTGTCCAACCTGGCGGCGCGCGGGCGTTTGAGCGCCTCTCACATCCACATCACGCGACACCTGGCGCAAGGCGGCGCCCGACTGACCGAACTGGCGCAGCGCGCCAGCATGACGAAGCAGGCGATGGGCAAGCTGGTGGATCAATGCGAAGCCTGGGGCCTGGTTGGCCGCGTGCCGGACGCCCACGACGCCCGGGCGCGGCGCATTGTGTTTACCCCGGTGGGCTTGAGCTGGCTGCAGGCTTACCGGCAAGCAGTGGCGCAGGCGCAGGCCGAACTGCGCACGGCGGTCGGCACGGACGTGGCCACCGTGCTGGCGCTGGGCCTGGAAGCCTACGCCGCCTGAAAACGGCTTCGTTCGACAAAGGACAGAGCGCCAGCGAGTCGCCCTAGAATCAGCTGACAATACGAGGGCCAAGCCGCGGCCCCACCCCAACAAGGAGTCATTCATGCGAATTCTGATTGCCGAAGATGATCAGGTACTGGCCGACGGCCTGCTGCGCACGCTGCGCAGCTCGGGCGCCGCCGTTGACCACGTCGCCAGCGGCACGGAGGCCGATGCCGCGCTGATGACCAACACGGAATTCGACTTGTTGATTCTGGACCTCGGCCTGCCCAAAATGCACGGGCTTGAAGTGTTGAAGCGACTGCGCGCGCGCGGCTCGGCGCTGCCGGTGCTGATCTTGACCGCCGCCGACGGCGTTGAAGAGCGCGTCAAAGGGCTGGACCTGGGGGCCGATGACTACATGGCCAAACCCTTTAGCCTGCATGAACTTGAAGCGCGCGTGCGCGCCTTGAGCCGGCGCGGCATGGGCTCGGCCAGCAGCACCATCAAACACGGCCCCTTGATTTATGACCAGTCAGGCCGCGTCGCCACCATCGACGGCGTGATGGTGGAGTTGTCGGCGCGCGAGCTGGGTCTTCTTGAAGTGATGCTGCAGCGTGTCGGCCGCCTGGTGAGCAAGGACCAGCTGGTGGAGCGGCTCTGTGAATGGGGCGAAGAGGTGAGCAACAACGCGATCGAGGTCTACATCCACCGGCTGCGCAAAAAAATTGAAAAAGGGCCCATTCGCATCGCCACGGTGCGCGGCCTGGGCTACTGCCTGGAAAAAATCCCAAAGTGATCCCATGAGGTTGGCCCGGCGCGCAGCACCATGACGACGCCCCAGCGCGAACAGCGATCCCTGTTCGGTGAAATCCTGGACTGGATGCTCACGCCCCTGTTGTTGCTGTGGCCGATCAGTATGGTGTTGACCTGGCTGGTCGCCCAAAACATTGCAGACAAGCCGTTTGACCGGGCACTGGAATACAACGTGCGAGCGCTGGCGCAGTTGATCACCGTCAGCGACACGCGGGCGCAATTTAACCTGCCCCTGCCCGCGCGCGAATTGCTGCGTGCCGATGACTCTGACACGGTTTACTACCAGGTGCTGGGCGCGCGGGGCGAGTACCTGAGCGGCGAGCACGAGCTGCCCTTGCCGCCCCAAGGGGAGCTCATGGAGCCGGGCGAAGTTCGCATTCGCAGCGATGTGGTGCGTGGCGAGGAAGTCAAGGTCGCCTACACCTGGGTCAAATTGCCGCGAGCCGGCGCCAAACCGGCGCTGGTGCAGGTGGCAGAAACGCTGGAAAAACGCTCCTTGTTGGCGACTGAAATCGTCAAGGGCGTGATGCTGCCGCAATTCGCCATCCTGCCGCTGGCGGTGCTGCTGGTGTGGGTGGCGCTGGTGCAGGCCATCAAGCCGCTGCATCAACTCGAAGAGCACATTCGAGCGCGCAAACCCGATGACTTGAGCCCGATCGAAGCGCAGGCCGTGCCGCTGGAGGTGGCCCCCCTGGTGCATTCAGTCAACGACCTGTTGCTGCGGCTGACGGATTCGATTGCCACCCAAAAGCGTTTTCTGGCCGACGCGGCCCATCAACTCAAGACGCCGCTGGCGGGTCTGCGCATGCAGGCCGAACTGGCGCAACGCGAGGGCGCCAGCGCCCAGGAGTTGAAACAATCCTTGCGCCAGATCGGTCGCGCCAGCATCCGGGCGACCCACAGTGTCAACCAGTTGCTGGCACTGGCACGGGCCGAAAGCAGCGGCCAGGCGATGCCGCGCCAGGTCTGCGACCTGGCCGAGCTGACCATGGCGGTGGTGCGCGACTGCGTGCCCCGGGCGATTGAAAAGCAAATTGACCTGGGCTATGAAGGCACGCAACCGGGCGCCGAAGCGGGCCAGTTGGCGGCCAACCCGACGCTGATCAAGGAACTGATTCGCAACCTGGTGGACAACGCCCTCAACTACACGCCATCCAGCCCAAGCCAACCCGGCGTCATCACAGCCCGGGTGCTGACCGACCCCGTTGGCAAGACGCTGGTACTGCAGGTGGAGGACTCCGGGCCGGGCGTGCCGCAAGGCGAGCGCGAGTTGATTTTCCAGCCTTTTTACCGCGCCCTGGGGACCGAAGCCGACGGCACCGGCCTGGGCCTGCCGATCGTGATGGAAATCGCCAAGCAGCACAACGCCAGCGTCAGCCTGGAAGACACCCAACCCGGGCAAGTGCCTCCCGGCGCCCGTTTCAGCGTGCGCTTTTTGGCCTGCAGCGCGAACGCGACGGCGACCTGACGCCGGCTGGCTCACGGGCAGGGGGTCAGGGCCTTGTCGGCCAATACCGGCTTCAAGGCCTCCAGCCGGGGACGCAGCGTCTCATCCACCGCCGGTAGCCGCAGCAGCACGCCCTGCCCTGCGGCGCGCTCTGGCAGCACCCGCGCCGTGCGCACCCCCCGCTCGACCACGGCTGCGAGCGCGGCCTGGGCCGCCGCCTGCGTCTCGAACCCCCCCAGTGACAGACCCGGGCGCAGCGCCGGGTCGCTCAAAACCTCAAATTTCAGTTTTAAGGCGACGAGCTCGGCGCCTTTTTTCGCCAGCGCCTCGGCATTGGCAAATTTACCCATGTAGACCATCCAGCGCCCCGGCGTCGCCACCCGCTCCAGCGACCACGAAGCGGCGGGCAGCGCTGCGGCGACCAGTGCCTCGCGCAACAGCGTGGCTTGGGCCTCATCAAACAGCCCCGCTTGCCAACAGCTGCCGGGCTTGGGCGGCGCAGCGGACGACTTGGCCAAGCGCTGCTCTGGCACCGGGCGCACTTGCAAGGCCTCGGGTTTGATCTGTTGGGCCAGGCGCTGGGGTTCTGTCTGCTGCGCGGGTGCGAAACCATAAGACTGAAAAAGACCCCGTGACCAGGCGAAGTAAGCGCCATTCATCAACAGCAGGGCCAGGACAAAAAAACGCAACATGGTCGGTAGAGTGCCGGTAACCGGTCTTCGCTGAAGAGGACTAAAGATTTTCGTAAGGCGGCGGGTTCAAGGGCCGCAAACTTACTTCGGAACTGATAATTTTTTTCAGGCCGTGCGCAGTATGCACCAGCAAGGCGCCCAGGCCATCCACGCCCTGCGCCACGCCCTGCGTGCCGTCGCTGAGGCTAACGGCCACGCCGCCCAAGGCATCAAGCTGATTGAAACGGCTCTGCAAGGGGGCAAATCCGCGCTGCTCAAAAGCCAAGAGCGCCTGCACCAAGGGCGCCGCCATGCGCAGCAGCGCCGCCGCGGCGCCGATGCCCGGCAACACTTCCCCCAGCCAGGCCGGTGCGGTGCGCAAGCCGGTGGCCGCGCGCGCTTTCAGGTTGATGCCGACACCAACCACGGCATAGCGCGTGGCGGGGGTGTCAGGCAGATTGGCGGTTTCAATCAGAATACCGGCCAGCTTGCGATCATGCAGCCACACGTCGTTGGGCCACTTCAGGCGCAGATCGGGATGCAGGCTCTGCACCACGCTGACACCGACGGCCAGGGACAGGCCCGACCAGTTCAGCGGCGCCAGCGGCAAGCCGAGCGAAAACGTCAGAGCAGCATCACCGGCCGGGTTGGCGCCGGCGTCTGCCTCACTGAACCATTGCCGGCCCAAACGACCGCGCCCGGCGGTCTGCTGCCCGGCCACCAGCAGCACCGGCGCCAGACGCCCGACGCGGGCACGGCGCATCAACTCGCTGTTGGTGGAATCAATCTGGGGCAACCATTCGACTTCAAAGCCGGGCAGTTCGGGCAGCACGGCTTCCCGGATCGCCTCCAGCGCGCGGGCGTCCATGACGCTATTTGCGGCGCGCGCGCTTGGGTGCCAGCAGCGTGCCGCGGCACTGCACCGAGCCACACCAGCACGGGTAGTCGGCCTTGAGCTTGGGGGTATAGCGCTCGTCGATCATCAGGCCGTAGTCGTAATTGAGCTCTTCGCCGGCTTCGATGTTGCGCAGCGCCTTGATGAAGATGCGCCCGTTTTGCTCCTCGGCCTCGCAGTTCGGGTCGCACGCATGGTTGATCCAGCGCGAGGAGTTGCCCCCGACCAGCGCATCGATTACATGGTTTTCATCGACGTGGAAGTAAAAGGTGTGGTTGGGGTTGGCCGGGTCGTGCGGATGGCGCGCCTGCGCCTCGGGCCAGCTGATGATCTCGCCCAGGTACTCTATCAGGGTCTCGCCCTCGGCAATCGCCTGCACGGCAAACACACCCTTGCCATGGACGCCGGAGCGCCGGGTTTGAATGCGGCGTGTGCCGGCAGAGACGTTTTTTTTGCTCACGGGGGGCCCGGTCTGAAAAATTTGGTATCGTGAACTCGTATGGGCGCGCGTGTGCGTGCCTACGTGCAGGTGCGAGCGCCCGGGCGCCCGCGAGAAACTGGATTGTAGTCAGATGAAAAACGAAGTTTTCAATAAAACATTGATCATTGCCGAAAAACCGTCAGTCGCCCAGGACATCGTGCGCGCCCTCACGCCGGTGGCGGGCAAGTTCGACAAGCACGACGAGCATTTTGAGAGCGACGGCTACGTCGTGACCAGTGCCGTCGGCCACTTGCTGGAGATCCAGGCGCCGGAAGAATTTGACGTCAAGCGCGGCAAGTGGAGCTTTGCCCACCTGCCCGTCATTCCGCCGCACTTTGACCTCAAACCGGTAGACAAAACCAAAACGCGCCTGAACGCCGTGGTCAAGCTGGCCAAGCGCAAGGACGTGGACCAACTCATCAACGCCTGCGATGCCGGGCGCGAGGGCGAGCTGATCTTTCGCCTGATCGAGCAGTACGCGGGCGGCGCCAAACCGCTGGGCAAACCGGTGCGCCGCTTGTGGCTGCAGTCGATGACGCCACAGGCCATTCGCGACGGCTTTATCGCGCTGCGCTCGAACGAACAAATGCTGCCGCTGGCCGATGCGGCGCGTTGCCGCTCCGAGGCCGACTGGCTGGTCGGCATCAACGGCACGCGCGCCATGACGGCGTTCAATTCGCGCGACGGCGGCTTCTTTCTGACCACCGTGGGCCGGGTGCAAACCCCGACCTTGAGCGTGGTGGTGGAGCGTGAAGAAAAAATCCGCGCATTTGTCAGTCGCGACTATTGGGAAGTGCACGCCACCTTTGCCGCGCAGGCCGGCGACTACCCGGCCAAGTGGTTTGACCCGCAGTGGAAAAAAGCCGCCGCCAATGCCGCCGCCGGCAACGTCGACGAAGCCGACCCGGAACTCAGGGCCGACCGTCTGTGGCAGCAGCGCGAAGCGCAGGCAATTGCCGACGCGGTGCGCGGCCAGCCCGCCACGGTTTCTGAGGAAAGCAAGCCGACCACGCAGGCCTCGCCCCTGCTGTTTGACTTGACCAGCCTGCAGCGTGAAGCCAACGGCAAGTTCGGGTTTTCCGCCAAGACCACGCTGTCGATCGCGCAAAGCCTGTACGAGCGCCACAAGGCCCTGACCTACCCGCGCACCGACTCGCGCGCCCTGCCCGAGGACTATTTGCCGGTGGTGAAGCAGACCTTCGAGATGCTGTCCAACAGCGCCATGCGCCATCTGGCGCCGCACGCCTTGAGCGCACTCAACA
This sequence comes from Gammaproteobacteria bacterium, assembly GCA_025359085.1. GTDB lineage: Bacteria > Pseudomonadota > Gammaproteobacteria > Burkholderiales > Burkholderiaceae_C > Rhodoferax. The sequence continues at coordinate 2,436 of JANYHL010000146.1, read as the reverse complement.
ACCACTACATTCGCCCCAGCAAGCGCATCTTTGACAACAGCAAGGTGAGCGATCACTTTGCCATCATCCCCACCCTGCAGGCGCCCAGCGGCCTGAGCGATGCCGAGCAAAAGATTTATGACCTGGTGGTGCGCCGCTTCATGGCGGTGTTCTTCCCGAGTGCCGAGTACCAGATCACGACACGAATTTCCGTAGTGACCTCCGCGCCTGGCGTGGAGCAGCCCGACGGCACGCCAGATCTGAAACACCACTTCAAGACCGAAGGCAAGGTGCTGGTCAAGCCGGGCTGGCTGGCGATTTATGGCAAGGAGGCGGCCGATGAGGTCGAAGGCGGCAAAGACGGCGACAAGGGCCAAAGCCTGGTACCGGTCAAGCCCGGCGAGCTGGTCAGCACCGAAACCGTCGAGGTCCGGGGCCTGAAAACCCGCCCGCCCGCCCGCTATTCAGAGGCCACGCTGCTGGGCGCCATGGAAGGCGCGGGCAAGACAGTAGAAGACGACGAGCTGCGTGAGGCCATGCAAGAGAAGGGCTTGGGCACACCCGCCACGCGCTCCAGCATCATTGAAGGCTTGATTGCCGAGAAGTACATGCTGCGCGAAGGCCGCGAGCTAATTCCGACTGCCAAGTCCTTCCAGCTGATGACACTCTTGCGCGGCCTGGATGTGCAAGAGTTGACCAAAGCCGAGCTGACCGGTGAGTGGGAATACAAGCTGGCCCAAATGGAGCAAGGCAAGCTCAGCCGGGAAAAGTTCATGGCCGAGATTGCGTCCATGACCGAGCGCATGGTCAAGAAGGCCAAAGAGTACGACCGCGACACCATCCCCGGCGACTACGCCACGCTGGCCAGCCCCTGCCCCAACTGCGGCGGTGTGGTCAAGGAAAACTACCGCAGATATACGTGCACTGGTAAATCAGGCACTGAAGAAGGTTGCGGCTTCTCGTTTGGCAAATCGCCCGCCGGGCGCACGTTTGAGCAGGCCGAGGTAGAGCAATTCCTGCGCGACAAACACATTGGTCCGCTGGACGGATTCCGCTCCAAAGCGGGCTGGCCGTTTGTGGCTGAGATGGTCATCAAGTTTGACGAAGACACCAAGAACTACAAGCTGGAGTTTGACTTTGGCGACGACAAAGCCGGCGAAGAAAGCGGCGAGCTGATCGACTTCACCGGCAAAGTCTCACTGGGCGTTTGCCCCAAGTGCGGCGGCTCCGTATTCGAGCACGGCAAGAACTATGTGTGCGACAAGTCCGTACCGACCATGGCGCAGCCTACACCGACATGCGACTTCAAGAGCGGCCAAATCATCCTGCAGCAGCCCATTGAGCGCGAGCAGATGCAAAAGCTGCTGGCCACAGGAAAAACCGATCTTCTGGAGAAATTTGTCTCCATGCGCACGCGCCGCGCCTTCAAAGCCATGCTGGCCTGGGACGCTGAAGCCGGTAAAGTGAACTTTGAATTCGCGCCCAGCAAGTTCCCACCGCGCAAGACTGCTGCCAAGCCGGTTGCTACAAAAACTGTAGCAACTAAGGCAGGAAAGACGCGGGCCACAGCCAAGAAAGTACCTGCAAAGAAGGCTTCAGGCACTTCAGCGGCCGCCAAGGCTACCGCGAAGGCAGCCAAGCCAAAAGTGCCGCGCAAAACCACCGCCGCCAGCGGCAAACTGCCTAGCGCTGAGCTAGCCGCAGTCATTGGTGCCGAGCCCGTGGCCCGCACCGAGGTGATCAAAAAGCTGTGGGACTACATCAAGGCCAATGGCCTGCAAGACGCCACCAACAAACGCGCCATCAACGCCGATGCCAAGTTACTTAAAGTGTTTGGCAAGCCACAGGTGACGATGTTTGAACTGGCCGGCATTGCAGGCAAACACCTGAGCTAGCGCGACGGGAGCATGGCGCTACTTCACCAAGCCGTAGCGCTTTTCTATGGCCAAGAACGTGCCATCTGCCTTGATGGCCGATAGGCCCCGATTAAAGGCCTCGACGATCTCTTTGCGGCGCGGGTGCTTCAGGCCCGCGGCCACATACAGCGGGTTGCTGGCCAGCGCGTTGGCAGTGAAGTCCAATTGGTCGGCCACGCTGGGCTCCAACTTTCGCATTAAGCCCTTGGCGGTAATTTCGTCTTCCAGCGTCAAGTCGATGCGTTTGAGGACAAGCTTATTGAAGTTGAGCTCCATGCTGGGCACCTCCTCGCGCGTGAAACTGTTGGCACTGTTGAACGCATCGTTGTAGCCGTAGCCCCGTATCACGCCAATCCGCTTGCCCGCCAAACTCTCCAAACCGGTGTATTCAAACGGGTTGTCTTTGCGCTTGATGAATTTGATTTTGCTGACGGCATACGGCGTGCTGAACAAAAGCTCCTTGGTGCGGGCCTCCGTGCGCCATACATCAACCAACAGGTCGTAGCGGCCTTCGCTCACGCCCTTTTCGGCGCGCGTCCAG
>JANYHL010000124.1 GCA_025359085.1 Gammaproteobacteria bacterium | reverse complement strand
TAAAGACAAATTGGCCTCCAGCCCTTATAAAACACGCGCTTGTAGCTATGAAAATAATATCAATACCCCATCGTCCGAGGCGGCTGTTTTGTTTGGTTTGCCGGGCAACCCGGTGGCCGTGATGGTGACTTTTCTGGCCTTTGTGCGCCCGGCACTTTTGAAAATGATGGGCAGCACGGCAGCGCCGCCGCCGCTGCTCAGGGCGCGCAGCAGCGAGGCGATCCGCAAGAAGCCCGGCCGTACCGAGTACCAGCGCGGCGTGGTCAGCGCCGATTCTGATGGCACGCTCAGCGTCAAAATCACCGGCAACCAGGGCTCTGGCGTACTCAGCTCCATGGTGCAAGCCAATGGCCTCATCGTGTTACACCACGACCAAGCCAATGTGGCACAGGGCGACGAGGTGGCGGTGATGATGTTTGACGGGGTGGTTTAAGACTTGGCTGATGCAGATCAACTGATTGACAAATAGAGTTCTCCCGAACGCCGGGGGCAGAGAAGTTAAGAGCAGAAACAGCTCTTTGCTATAGGTGATTTCCTTACACTAACTTACAGAGTCACGGGGTTTCAGTTCTGTGGCTCTATCAAGCCTGTTTCCGTTAGCGGCTGCACCGCAGCCCGGTTACAGCAAGGAAGCCCGAAGGACAAAAGCTCTTTACCCAGACCTATTCCAACCGCCGTGGCAGTCGCCATTACCCTTCTTATCTGGTTTGTCATTCCCGTCCCCGACAAAGTCAGCCCCAACGCCTGGCATTTACTGGCACTCTTCATTGGAACTATTGCCGCCATCATTGGCAAAGTCATGCCGATTGGCGCTTTGTCGATCTTGGCTATCTCTTTGGTGGCCATCACGCAAGTTACCCGCCCGGGCAACCCGGCCGGCGCGATTGACGATGCTTTGAGTGGCTTTGCCAACCCCTTGATCTGGTTGATCGCCATTGCCGTGATGATCTCGGTGGCCTTGACCAAGACCGGACTGGGCACGCGCATTGGCTATTATTTTATTGCGCTGTTGGGCAAAAAAACCATCGGGGTGGCTTATGGTCTGGTGCTGTCTGAGTTGGTCATTGCGCCGGTCACGCCCAGCAACACCGCGCGCGGCGGCGCCATTATTCACCCCATCATGCGCTCGATTGCGGACGTCTTTGGCTCCAGCCCCGAACTGGGCACCTCGAAAAAAATAGGTCGCTATCTGGCGCTGGTGAATTACAACACCAACCCCATCACCTCGGCCATGTTCGTCACGGCCACGGCGCCCAATCCCTTGATCGTGGCCTTGGTCGCGAAAGCCACCAACTCGGCGATCCAGATCACTTGGGGTCAGTGGGCTTTGGCAGCGCTGCTGCCCGGGCTGAGCATGCTGTTGCTGATGCCGCTGGTGTTGTACTTCCTGTTTCCCCCTGAAATAAAAAACACACCCAACGCCAAAGAACTGGCTCAAACCGAATTGACCAAACTCGGGCCGATGAAGACCTCGGAGTTCATCACGCTGGGCATTTTGGCATTGATGCTGGCCATGTGGGCCAGCGTGCCCACCTGGTTGTTTGGAGCGGCGTTTGAAATCAATGCCACCACCACGGCCTGGATTGGCTTGTCACTGTTCTTGATGACCGGCGTGCTGAACTGGGAAGACATTCTCAAGGCCAAGAGCGCTTGGGACACCTTGATCTGGTTTGCCGCGCTGGTGATGATGGCCACGTTTCTGGGTAAGCTGGGTCTGGTCGGCTGGTTTGCGTTGTCGATTCAAAATAGCATTGGCCACCTCGGTTTGGGCTGGATGGGGGCCTCTGCCATATTGGTGCTGGTTTACTTCTATTCCCACTACTTCTTCGCCAGCACCACCGCTCACATCACGGCCATGTTTGCAGCGTTTTTTGCCGCGGGTGTGGCCCTTGGCGCGCCGCCCATGCTGCTGGCTTTGGTGCTGGCCTTTGCCTCGTCGCTGATGATGTCGCTGACCCACTACGGTACCGGCACAGCACCCATCATTTTCGGTTCGGGTTACACCACCTTGAATGAATGGTGGACGGCCGGGGTGGTGATGAGCGTGGTCAACCTGCTGCTATTGGCAGTGGTGGGTGGCGTCTGGTGGACGCTGTTGGGCTACCTCTGACCCAAAAGACCAAAACGCTGAATCTGGATCGACTTGACAGCCTTCCTTTTATAGGAATCGAACGATTCTTCAGCGTTGTCGCAGCGCCTGCTCGACGCCGCGGTTGGCCAGCATGTCAGCATGCTCATTGCCGGGGTCGCCGTTATGGCCCCGGACCCAACGCCAGTCAATCTTGTGGCCGACGGTGTTGACCAGCTCGTCCAGCCGCTGCCACAGGTCGACATTTTTCACCGGCTGCTTGGCCGCCGTTTTCCAGCCGCGGGCCTTCCAGCCGACCAGCCACTCGGTCATGCCTTTGAGCACATATTGACTGTCGACGTGCAATGTCACCTGGCACGGCCGCTTCAAGGCCGTCAGGGCTTCAATCACCGCCGTCATTTCCATGCGGTTGTTGGTGGTACCTAGTTCACCGCCAAACAACTCCTTTTGCGAATCCGCCGATTTAAGCAGTGCGCCCCAGCCACCCGGCCCCGGGTTACCCTTGCAGGCACCATCGGTGTAAATTTCTATGGCGTTCAAAACAGCTTTCTCATGCAGGCGTCACTTTCTTGTCATTTGGGGCATTAGCCCTCGTCAACGTTGAACTATTTGCTACAGAAACAGGAGTATTGAGCAAGGCTCGGGTGGCCTTCCAGGCCGGACTCAGCAGCGTCATGCCGCGCACCCGCTTGACCGCCACCAAAAAATACGTACCACCCAGAATCGGCCACCAGCGCGCACCCGCCCGGTCCATCCACTCAAACCGTTGCGACAACTTTTCGCTGGAAAACGCGGGCCGGTAACAACCAAAACGCCCAACTTCCACCTCAAAACTCAACAGGCGCAGCCAGTCGCGCAAACGCCAGTAACCGATGAATTCGCCCGCTTCAGGCAAAAACAACTTCTGCGGGCCCACCCGATGAGGCGCGCGCGCGCGCCGCTGACGCAAACCCCAAAGAGAAGTCGGGTTCAGGCCACAAATGACAACCCGCCCTTCCGGTACCAGCACCCGCTCAACCTCGCGCAAAGTGCTGTGCGGGTCGCTCGCCAGTTCCAGCGAATGCGGCAGCACCACCAGATCCAGGCTATTGGACGGGAACGGCAGTGCCGAAAAATCAGTTACAAAAGCCGCACCTGGCATAAGGGTTTGGCTCGCCAGCCAGCGGTGCGGCATGCGGTTGGCGGCCAGGGTGTCGAGCTCGGGCAAACCCAGCTGCAACGCATGAAAGCCGAAAATATCGGCCACCGCCAGATCCAGCTGGGCACGCTCCCACGCCAGCAGATAGCGCCCGGTGGGCGACTCAAGCCAGTCATGCAAACCTATAATTTGATCACTCATGCTGCTAATTCCACTACCCGCCTTCACTGACAACTACATCTGGATGGTGCATGACGAACGTCATGCGCTGGTGGTTGACCCCGGGGAGGCACAACCTGTGCTGGAGGCCTTGCAACGACTGAGTTTGCAATTGGCAGCCATTCTAGTCACGCACCATCACGGCGATCACACCGGCGGCGTGGCCGCGTTGCGCGAGGCCAGCGGCGCCCAGGTTTTTGGCCCGGCCCATGAACCCATGCCGGAGCCCCTGACTCGGCTCAGCGGGGGTGATCAATTGCAGGCCCTCGGTTTGAACTTCCGGGTGATCGATGTGCCCGGGCATACGGCGGGTCACATCGCTTATTTTTGTGCCGATATGAATAACGCACCGCTGCTTTTTTGCGGCGACACGCTCTTCAGCGGCGGTTGCGGCCGCCTGTTTGAAGGCAGCCCGGCCCAAATGCTGGCGTCGCTCGACACCTTGGCGGCCCTGCCGGGCCCGACGCGCGTATGCTGTGCCCATGAATACACCTTGAGCAACCTTGAATTTGCCCGTGCCGTGGAGCCAGGCAACCAGGCGCTGGCCGACTACACGGCTAAAGCCACATCGTTGCGTTTGCAGCAGCAACCCACCCTGCCCTCCAGCGTCTTGCTGGAGCGTCAGATCAACCCTTTTTTGCGGACGCGCCATGCAACTGTCATCCAGACCGTCCAGGCATTTGACGCATCCGCCTGCGATGAGGTCAGCATCTTTGCTGCCCTTCGCCAATGGAAGAACCAGTTTTGATGAAATTTATTAAACTTGCCTGCCTGAGCAGCCTGCTGTGGCTGACCGGCTGTGCCAGCATCGCACCCGGCCCGGAGCCCATCAAGGGGCCTGCGGCGTCCGCCAACGCCACCTCAGGAAGTCAGCCCTCCGATGCTTACAGCCCGTTCATTCCGAGCGGCGAGTTGCAACCCATCACGGCGGCCCAGGCGGCCTCCCGCGCAGTCACCCAACTGGCCCCGCCCACCGATATCTGGGATCGTATCCGGCGCGGCTATGGCATGCCCAACCTGGAGAGTGACCTGGTGCTTGATCGCGAGCAGTGGTACAGCACCCGCCCCGACTACATCCTGCGCATGACAGAGCGCTCCAACAAGTACTTATTCCACATTGTGGAAGAGCTGGAACGACGCAACATGCCCTCGGAACTGGCCCTGTTGCCTTTTATCGAGAGCGCCTTCAACCCGCAGGCAGTCTCCAGCGCCAAGGCAGCCGGCATGTGGCAATTCATGCCCGCTACTGGTAAAAGCTTTGATTTGAAACAGAACGTCTTTCGCGATGACCGACGCGACGTGCTGGCCTCTACCCGTGCGGCGCTGGACTACCTGCAAAAACTCTATGGCATGTTTGGCGATTGGGACCTGGCACTGGCCGCTTACAACTGGGGTGAAGGCAGCGTTGGGCGCGCCATTGCCAAAAACAAGCGCGCCGGGCTGGGCCTCAAGTACACCGATCTCACCATGCCCGCAGAAACCCGACTTTACGTGCCCAAGCTGCAGGCCATCAAAAACATCGTGAGCAACCCGCTGGCGTTCAACACGCGTCTGCCTTTGATTGGAAACCACCCTTATTTCCAAACCGTGGATATCAAGCATGATATCGACGTCGCACTGGTGGCCAAGCTGGCGCAAGTGACGCCCGAAGATTTCAAGGCGTTGAACCCCGCGGGGGGCAGTCGCCCCGTCATTCTGGCCGCTGGCACACCGCAAATATTGCTGCCTTGGGACAACGCCATCATCTTCCAGAGCAACTTGAAAACCTTCAGCGGTGGCCGCTTGGCCAGTTGGACGGTCTGGCGGGCCCCCACCACCATGAAACCGTCTGAGGCCGCCAAACGGGTTGGCATGACCGAGGACGAGTTGCGCAGTGTCAACAAAATACCGCCCCGGGTGGTGATCAAGGCTGGCTCCAGCCTGCTGGTGCCGCGCCCCACCCAACTGGTCGCCGATGTCGCCGAGCACGTGGACGACAACGCCCAGTTGTCGCTGGGGCCCGATGTGATCTTGAAACGCACCGTGCTCAAGGCCGGCAAAAAAGACTCGGTCGCCAGCCTGGCCCACCGTTACCGGGTCAGCCCCGCCAGCGTTGCCGAGTGGAACAAGGTCAGTGCGTCGGCGGTTTTCAAGGCTGGACAACAAGTGGTGATGTTTCTGCCGGTGCGGGCCAAGACCCTGGTTCAAGGCAAGTCAGTCAGCAAGAGAAAAGCCACCAGCCAGCAGGCCCGACACAAGGCGAGCAAGCCGACCCGGCTTGCCAAACGGCACTAAGCGTCAATCATCAGCTCCGGCGTCGGTCGGGTCACTGGGCCTGCCGCGTTGAAGCGTGCTTTGGCCTTGATGGCAAATGCATTGGTGTACGTTTTGGCAAGGTCAATGTGGTTCAACTTGACTGCTGGGTCGAAACGGGCCAGCGCGCGGGCAACCGTCTGCGGTCCCTCCTCCGGGATCAGCCCATCGGGAGAAATGGCCTCGCGCACCTTGTTGAAGGCCGCCAGGTAGACCGCCCGATCACGCAGCAAATAGGCCTCTGGAACGACCTTGATAATGTCGCTCGGCCCAGCCGTTTGCAGCCACTTCAGGCTGTGCACGATGGCGTTGGTCAGGGCTTGCACGGTGTTGGGGGATTTTTTTACAAAATCCAGCGGCGCGTACAGGCAAGCTGCTGGCATGACGCCCCCAAAGACCTCCGCCGTCCCCTTGAGCGTGCGGGTATCGGCAATGATGCGGATCTCGCCTTTTCGCTCCAGCAAGGTCAGCACCGGGTCAACGGTACTCAAGGCATCAATCTGACCGGCACGAAAAGCGGTCAAAGCGCCTGCTGCCGTGCCCACCCCAACGAAGCTCACGTCGTCCGCCTTGAGCCCGGCACGCGACAAAATCAACTGCGCCACCCGATGGGTTGACGAATCAAGCGCCGAGACCCCGATTTTTTTACCCTTGAGATCGGCAATTGTTTTGTAATTGGGCATGGTCTTGACGGATATGCCGATGGCAATGGCGGGCGCGCGGCCCTGCAATACGAAAGCCTGGAAGTTCTGGCCCTTGGACTGCAGGGTGATGGTGTGCTCATAGGCATCCGAAACAACGTCGACCAAGCCGCTTTCAAACGCTGCCACGGCCTGCGACCCAGCCGCAAAATCGGTGATATCTACATCCAGGCCTTCAGCCTTGAAATAACCGAGCTGTTCGGCGATGGTCAAGGGCAAGTTGTCAAATGCGGCCTTGCCGCCTACTGCAATGGCGATCTTTGTTTTTTCAAGTCGGGGCTGTGCCCACAGAGCAGGCGCAGCCACCGAGGCTGCCGCCCATGTGGCGACCGCAGCCACGGTTCGGCGGCTGAACTGGATGTTGTTCATGGTCAATTCTCTTGGATTCTCGCTTGCTGTCCAAGTTTAAGAATACACGGCCACGCTGACCTGCGCATCGGGAACATCCCGCAGGGGTTTATACCTAGCTTCAGCGGCGGTCCAGCAGGGCGTGGGCAATGGTGCCCAGGTCCACATACTCCAACTCGCTGCCCACCGGCACGCCACGCGCCAGGCGGGTCAGGCGCAGCCCCCGGCTTTTCAGGCCCTCGCTGATCACGTGCGCGGTGGCTTCACCTTCGGCCGTGAAGTTGGTGGCCAGAATCACCTCCTGCACGATGCCGTCGCAAGCCCGGTCAAACAAACCTTTGAGGCCGATGTCTTTCGGGCCGATGCCGTCGAGTGGACTGAGTTTGCCCATCAGCACAAAGTACAAGCCGTGGTACGCGCCGGTGCGTTCCAAGGCCGACTGATCGGCCGGGGTTTCCACCACACACAACTTGGAGGCATCGCGCCGGGGATCCAGGCAAGTGGCACAAATGTCGGTCTGCGTGAAGGTGTGGCAACGCTCGCAATGACGCACGTTGTCGGCGGCAACCTGCAAGGCACGTGACAACGCCAACGCACCAGGACGGTCATGCTGCAGCAGGTGAAACGCCATGCGCGAGGCCGACTTCACCCCCACGCCCGGCAGACGGCGCAACGTCTGGATCAGGACATCGAGCGAGTTGAGATCAGCCACGCAGAATCAGAAGGGGAACTTCATGCCACCCGGCAGGCCGGGCATACCGGCGGTGATCTTGCCCATCTTCTCGGCTGAAGTTTCTTCGGCCTTGCGCACGGCGGCGTTAAAAGCGGCCGCCACCAGGTCTTCGAGCATGTCTTTGTCATCGGCCAGCAAGCTGGGGTCGATGGTGACACGGCGCACGTCATGTTTGCAGGTCATCAGAACTTTGACCAGACCGGCGCCGGACTCTCCGGTGACCTCAACATTGCCCAGTTCGTCCTGCGCTTTTTTCATGTTGTCCTGCATGTTCTGGGCCTGCTTCATCAGGCCGGCGAGTTGTCCTTTGTTGAACATGTGTAGTCCTTGGTTTGATTTTGAATGAAAGAAAAAAAGCAATATCGCTTGGGATCAGGCTGCTGGTATTGATCCGGCCCTCTCGGCCATCAGCCCGGGCTGATGCTGCCAGGCACGATTTTCGCGCCAAAATCGCGCATCATGGTCTGCACAAACGGATCATCGAAAATGATTTTTTCTGCCCCCAGTTGACGCTCGGCCAGCAGGGCGACGTGACGCCGGGCCGGGCTGTCGGTCACGCGCCCGATCTCCACCACCAGACTCACCGCGTGACCCGCCGCCTGCAACGCCGTAACCAGACGGTCACGGCTACCCGACTGATTCAAGGATTCACGCTCGACCCGCAACAGCCACTGATCGGTGTCCCGCGCCACCAGCTGCGACTGAAGCGCCAGCTCGCGCACCATGGCGTTGATCGCGTCCTGGGCGATGAGTTGGCGCACCACGGCGTGCCAGAACTCTCCTTCTTCGGTCGGCACCAGCAAAGTGGCCGCCGCTTGGCCAGCCACTGCCTCGGCACGGGAATCAGCCTGCACGCGCACCGGTATTGCTACTATTTTTATAGCTTCTTGCGTATATTCAACGGGGGCTAGCGGCTTATTTTGTTCAAATTCGAGTGATTGTCCCGCCGCCACCGGGAGCTGGACCACATGCAGGTGCTGACCCGCTGGGGCTGACTGCAATGCCGACGTCTGCGTTTTTTTCTCTGCCGCTACGTCAACTTCTGGTTCAACCTTTGTCTTCGGCGCTGCCTTGACTTCTCCATTAGCTACTATTTTTGTAGCTGAATGTGCATATTCGACGGGGGCTAGAACCTCTTTTTCTTCAAAAACTGGGGCATCGGGTGCAATCGGTTCGGGTCGGGCGAGGGCGGGCTCCGCACGCAAGGCGCGGCCAGCGAGCACCCGGGGCGCGTCAATTACAGTTTTTTTTTCAACCACAGGCAGATTGCCAGTGCCGGGCTTGAAAGCCAGCAGCCGCAACAACACCATGGTCAGTGCGGCGTACTCGTCCGGCGCCAGGCCCAGCTCCGCGCGCCCATGCAGACACATGCTGTACAGCAACTGCGTCTCGTCGGCGGGCATCAAGGCCGCCAGGCGGGCCACCTCAAACGCGTGCGGGTCGGTTTCATCGGGCTCAACGGCGCTGGGCACCATTTGCAGAACGGCCATGCGCTGCAGCACCATGCTCATTTCTTCCAGCGTAGAGGCCGCACTCAAGCCATTCAGACGCAAAACCTCGGACGTTTCGACCACGGTTTTGCCGTCCCCCTGGGCCAAGGCCTCCAGCAGGCGAAAGACATAAGAACGGTCCACACTGCCCAGCATCTGGCGTACCGTCGTCTCTTCAATCTGGCCCGCACCAAACGAAATGGCCTGATCAGCCAGACTCAAGGCGTCGCGCATGGAGCCGTGCGCCGCACGCGCCAGCAGTCGCAATGACGGCACATCAGCGGCCACGTTCTCGGCTTGCAAGACCTTTTGCAGGTGCTCTCGGATGGTCTCGGGCGCGATCGGGCGCAGGTTGAACTGCAGACAGCGCGACAACACCGTCACCGGCACCTTCTGCGGGTCGGTGGTGGCCAACACAAATTTCAGGTACTCCGGCGGCTCTTCCAGCGTCTTCAACATGGCATTGAAGGCGTGGCCCGTGAGCATGTGAACCTCGTCGATCATGAACACCTTGAAGCGCCCCTGCACTGGCTTGTAAACCGCTTGCTCCAGCAGCGCCTGCACCTCGTCAACACCGCGATTGGAGGCGGCATCGAGCTCGGTGTAATCGACAAAACGGCCCGCATCGATGTCGGTACAAGCCGGGCACACACCGCAGGGTGTGGCGGTGATGCCGCCCTGCCCGTCCGGCCCCTGGCAATTGAGTGACTTGGCCAGAATGCGCGACACGGTGGTCTTGCCGACGCCGCGCGTGCCGGTAAATAGATAAGCGTGGTGCAGCCGCTGCGTGGTGAGCGCGTTGGTCAGTGCCTGCACCACATGGTCCTGCCCCATCATTTCAGTGAAGTTGCGGGGGCGGTACTTGCGGGCGAGCACGAGGTAGGACATGCTTTGATTCTAAGGTGCGACCCAGCGGGGCCTGAAAAACCCAAACAGTCACTCTGCCCTACAATTGCAGCTGACGGGCCTTCCCGCATGGTGAAGCGGCCAACCGGGTCAGATGGGGAACCAAGCAGCCCTAACTGTGAAGCCAGTGCCGGGGTCAAGGCTCGTCAACCTCATTCAAACGTGTCGGAGGTATTCTGGCCCGTTATCCACACTCTGCTTTATTGATCCCAGCGCAGATAGACTGGCATTGCCGGGTTCCAACTGTCCAAATTGCAGAGTCCATCACAAGCCAGGAATTACCGCAAAAAAAGTACCCTATAATTCTAGTTGTCGCACCATTTTTGCCAGGCAAATAACCATTGCCCCTGTCAAAACATGTTGTGGATTACAAAAAAATTTTCCTCGATAGCTCAGTTGGTAGAGCGCCGGACTGTTAATCCGTAGGTCCCTGGTTCGAGCCCAGGTCGAGGAGCCAGAATTCAAAGCGAAATCAAGCACTTAGGTCTTTGGCTTAGGTGCTTTTTTCTTGTCCGCGCTGACTCATCGCAGCCCTTGGAGCTCTGCATTGGTTCGGTGGGCGGGGATCGGGGGTATGGCAGAGGCACGTTGGGGGCTTCAATTGCAATTTCCCTTGCCAATCAGCTACTGAAAAGGACTGAGCAGCATAAACGTGCCCCCTTATGAGCGTGTCAAACCGAACGGACAGTACCTAGAAGAAGGATTTTTCGAAATCCACTACCACCTTACGCACCTCACCTGCCATGCGCGTCAGAACTGAACACACTGGCTCCAACGGTTCATGAACATTGTCACGATAAGCAATGTCTAACATGGGTCTCATGTCTGTGGTGAACTTAGCTCCAGGAGTTGATCGAAGGAATTCCATACTTTCCTCTGCTGAGCAACCACGCGTACTAAAACTCAGTTGAGTTCCGGGGGGCACACTGTACACAGCCGTCGGTGACCCCATTTGGGCGATCTCTTCAAGACTTGCCCTGCGCACGATCAGGTGTTGCGCGTTGCGATGACCAATCACTAGTATCAACCCGCTCCAGACCGTCAGATAAGTTGCACTATTAACGCCAGTGCTCAGATTCACGGGAATAATATCGACGTGCTTATCTGATCGATTAAGGTCATGAATGAACCACAGCAAATCATTACCGCCTTTATACGGTCGCCACTTTCTAATCAGATCACAAGCAGTTACAGGCAACCTCCTGCACTTCTGCTTGATCTGCTCATCTAGGCCATCTGCTTCTTTACTAAATGGGAAATAGGTGCCTTTGCTAGTCCCACTGTATTTCGATGCAATAGCACACATCAACTGGTCCAACGACGAACGAATGTTGTGGAGAACCTCACCGATCGTCACAGGAATGTCAGGCGGTATCTGCGATTCAATCGCAAAGCTCCAAACCTCTTCATCGAGTACCGGATCAATCGAAGAAACATGCCCAACCGGCCAGTACATGAGGAAACCTTCAATCATACCGGCGAGCTGCGTGATTTGCGGACCTGTACGGTTCAACTTTGCATAGACGCCATCTAAGGTCGCATTAGCCATGCTTCTCCCTTTTTTTTAGAAATGATCGCTGAAATTATGGACAAAACCAGTACCGATTCGGGCTCAGAGCCCCGCTGGGATGCTTCCAAGAAATGTTGGTACATCGCCGATGTCGCTGACCTGACTCCGTTCTTGCGCTGGATTCCAATTATGGAGGCAGCCACGGGAAACTCGACCGATGCCGTAAAGCGATCGACGAAAGACAATTCCAAGGCGAGAGTCGATCATTTCCAGGGGATCACACTGGACCATCCATTGAAGTCCCACACTGTGGCTGTAATGTCCTGCCTTGGGACGATTGCGTGCACACGGCAAAGGCGTAACACCCATGACAGTCGAGTGTTAGTGCAACATCCTTTCTGTAATTTCCCCGAGCAGTGAAACCGGCGGGTTGTGCGGTTTCTGGTTTTGGGATTTTTAAAATCAGGCCCCTGCCAGGCCGCCGGAGGCATTCCCCCCGCAGTCTGGTGCTTGCCTTGAC
>JANYHL010000123.1 GCA_025359085.1 Gammaproteobacteria bacterium | reverse complement strand
AAATCAAAAAATATGTCAGACAGCAGTTCGGAGACTTGGTTTGGGCTGAAGTGAATCAAGAGTTCAAAGACACCATCAAGCACATAGCCGCCAATCCCCTACTTGGTACACGCATAGAGGAGCTTGGCGCATTGGGCTACGACAACTACAGAAAGATTTTTGTAAGGCAGTCACGGGTTGTCTATGAATTCGACAGCCAGCAGTTGATCGTCCATATGTTTATTCATACAAAAAGAGACTTCAAAACACACTTGGAAAAAAGACTGCTCGCGCCCATTTAGCGCCGCAGTCTAGGCCAGGGGAAAAGGGGACGCTACCCCAATGGCACTAACCGGGGCCATTCGTCGCGAGGGGTTCAACGCCTTGTTAGAGCTACTGCATCAGCGCCAGCCCAAACTGGTAGAACGATTCGCGCAGGCGCGGCAGCTGGGTGCTGATGTAGTCGGGGGTGTCTCGGCCTGAGTTCAGCAGCTCGACCTCGGACTTGTAGCTCAGGTCGATGGGGCGCACCGCGCCAGGGCGCTGGGAATTGGCTTTGTCGGTGGCGGAGGTCAGCAGGGTACGAACGGGCAGGACATAACGCGGGTTGCCGCTTAATTGCGCCAGACCTGCGCCTATGCCTTGGCGCGGTGTCAGCGGCAGGCTGAGCTCCAAACCGACAAAGGTGTTGCCGCCGCCTTTGCGAGCGAACATTTGCAGGGCCGTATCGCCGAACCAGCGGGTCACGGCCAGGGACGGCCCTTTGCTGCCATCGGTGTAGCTATTCAGACCACCTTCAACCCAGGTGGTGGGCGTCATGCGCCAGCGGTAGCTGGCAGACCCGGCGTTGTCGGCGCCCAGCACCGGGTTGCTGTCGGTGTGGTGCACCACGCGGCCGCGCAGGTGCACGCTGTCTGCGTTCCAGGGCACAAAGACGGTGGCTTCGCCTTCAGCACCGACGGTGTTGTACTGGTAAAGGCCGGCCCCGACGCTGGCAAAGAAGCGCGGACCCCACCAGAACGATTGCTGCAGGGCCAGGGTTTGCAGGCCGTTGCGCAGGCGCAAGTTTGCAAAGGGGCGGTCAGGTTCCATGTTGATCGTGTTGTCGATGCGTTGCACCACGTCGGCATAGAGCTCAGCTCCGGCCCACAGCGGGGCGCTGGCGCGGGCTTGCAGCCCCAGCGAATAGTCAAACAGACCAACTTCAGCGCCGACGGTGTAGCTCAGCAGCGGGCTTAAGCGCACGCGCAGGCGGGTGGCAGACTGGGCGTTGTCGTACGCCCATTGCACGTTGGCGGCGTCGTAGCCAGGCAAACGGCCAAAACCCAGGGTGGCTTGCACGGCGGCCGACTCACCGGCGTCGCGCAGCCAGGCGCGGTAGCTGGGCACGCTGACAGAGGTTTCAAACACGACCAGGCCGGCCTTGCGCGTGATGACGTGCAGGCGCTGGCTGCCAGCCGGGGCGTGCTCGGCTGCCAGACCCAGCACGACGCCCAGTGCGTCGACCTCGTTGTGCAGGTAGCGCTGGTTTTCGTATTCGACGACCAGATCGGTGCCGATGGTGCCCACACGCACGCGCTCCAGCCCGCTGGCGCGCAGGGTGGCAAAAGATTGGCCAGCCGCTCGGCGCTGGTGGGGGCTTGTGCGCTTGAAGACTCTGCCAGCGCGGGCAGGGCTTTGTGGGCCTGGATGGCGCTGCGGCTGCGCTGCTCACGCGCGGCGTCGTCGGTTTGCAGCGGCACCACCAGCGTGAGGTTGATGCTGGTGGCGTCTGCCGGGTGTCCTTTGGGTTCAGGCCCACCAGAAGAGCGTTGCACCGTGCCGACCAGCTGCGCATCACCCAGCCAGGGCATGACAGGGCTGTAATAACGCACACCGGCATGGCGCCGGGTGCCGTCGGTCTCGGCCAGCAGGGTGGCGCGGGTGTCCCACAGCCGCAGCTCGGCGCCGCCAAAAACGCCGTCGAGCACGCGGGCGGCATTGGGCATGACGGTTGGCGCGCTGCGCGCGTAGCCGAGCGACCAGCGCAGCGGGCCAAGCTCGTCACTGGCCACGGCATAGGTTGACCTGAAGTACACCGCTGCATTGCCACCGTGGTCGGTCAAACCCACGGCGATCTTGGGCAGGCCCGCAGCTTCAATGGGCAACTGCCACTTGAGGCTGGCAGACAGGTCGCCGCCGATCAGTTCAGCTGAGTTAGCTTGTTTGTTGGGCAGGTTCTGGTTGTGATTGAGGCGGCCAAACAGTTCCACCCCGCCGCCCAGACCAAAACCGCCGAGGTAGTTGCGGTGGTGGTTGTAATAGGTGCCCAGGGCGGGGTCTTCATTGCCCAGGCTGGCCGCCACATCGCCCGTGCCCAGCACGTAGGCCGAAGGGATGTGCAGGCCACCCACGGCGCCGATGCTGGCAACACCCAGGCCTTGGGCCAGCGCGGGTTGGCCCGACCACAGCAGCAGGCTGGCCACAGACAACAAGGCAGGGAGTTTTTTCATGCAGACACAAGATCAGGTTATAAAAAACCCCGCTGAAGTCAGCAGGGTTTTAACTAGAGCGCCAGGAGGCTCAGGCAATTATCAAGCGCCGGCGCCGGTGAGCACCTGCGGTGCAGGCAATGCTGGCGTGGTGGGTAGCACGACCTTCGTCAGGTCAACCTGTGTTGGCGCGGCCGGCGTCGCGACAACTGCCGCTTGAAGCGCGGTGATTGACGCGGTTGTGATGGAGGTAACCTTTGCCGCTGCTACGACGGTGGTCAAAGCGTCATTCACTGCGCTGGTTGGCGCGGTGTAGACCGTGTTGGCAACGACAGAGGCACTGGGCAGGAGGACCTGGGACAAAGTGGCCATTTCGGCCGGCGCAGCGGTGGCCGAGGCGGCAAACAGTGTCGGTGCATTGATTTGCACCGATGCCACCAGGTTCACAATGGATGTGTTGGATTGTGCTTTGGTTTCACTGGCAGCGATGGCCGCTTTATTGGCTGCTGCATCGGTGCTTGGTGCGATCTGCGCCACGCTCTGTACCGAAGCTGAAATGCTGGCCGCAACAAAGGCGGCGGCATTGACTGGCGATGTTTTGGCCAGTGTTGCCGCAGCCGCTGGAGCGGCAGCCTTCAATAACGTAGCGGTGGCATTGGTGCCGCCGGTTGCCGCAGCTGCAGTGTTGACTGCGGTAATGGTGCTTTGGACGACATTGCCCACAAAGGTGGTGGTCGCAGCTGATTTGGAACTGTCAGTCAGGTCAACTGGAGCCGGTGCCGCCGCCAGCGAGGTGGCCACCGCCTTCGCCGCGTTGGAAAATACCAAGTTCACAGCCGATTGGTAATCAGCCTTTTGGGTAGCGGTTGAGGCATCGGTTGGTTTTGCTATACCGGCAAAAGCAGCGACGCTCTCGGAGGCAGTGGCCAGCATGGCCTGCACAGCCGCATTGGTTTGCTCGATCTTCGGATTGCTGGCGATGGCCGTAACCGGGTCAAGGCTGAGAGAGCCCGCCGGCAAACTCAACTGCTTCTCAATATTGCCTTGCGCTGTGGCGATATCCGCGCTGGTGGGATGTGGGGGCAATTGCGACACCATCAGCGTGGTCAACGGCGTGATCACGGGTGACCCGGCGGCGGCCCTGAGTTCACCCATCATCGGCAAATTAGTGGCTGTGTTGTAACCGCCAATGGAACAGACCATGTGGTCGCCCAGACCAGGGAAACTGAAGGCGCCCGTCATGCTTGAAACAACTTTGGGCTCAGTTGAGCCGCAAACGCCGTCATCGTTTGCATCCAGCGTCACCACAGCACCATAAATATAGCTATTGACGATCACACCTTCGGTTGTAGGTGCCATCGCCGCTGGAGTTGGACTACCGCCGCAAGCAACCAGTGAGGCTGCAAACACAGCACCCAGTGTAAATTTCACTGAAACAGGGTTGAAACGAGAAAAATATTTCATAGGGTTAGTGCAACATCCTTTCTGTAATTTCCCCGAGCAGTGAAACCGGCGGGTTGTGCGGTTTCTGGTTTTGGGATTTTTAAAATCAGGCCCCTGCCAGGCCGCCGGAGGCATTCCCCCCGCAGTCTGGTGCTTGCCTTGAC
>JANYHL010000122.1 GCA_025359085.1 Gammaproteobacteria bacterium | reverse complement strand
GCCTCGCGGATCAGGTTGCGGATGGCACTGGTGCCGAGCATGATCTCGTGCGCCGCGACACGACTCTGGCCGTCCTTGGTTTTGCACAGCGTCTGCGAGATCACGGCCTGCAAGGATTCGCTCAACATGGCGCGCACCATCTCTTTTTCTTCCGCCGGAAAAACGTCAATAATCCGGTCAATGGTCTTGGCCGCGCTCGACGTGTGCAGCGTGCCAAACACCAGGTGGCCGGTTTCGGCCGCCGTCATGGCCAGGCGGATGGTTTCCAGGTCACGCATTTCACCCACCAGAATGGCGTCCGGGTCTTCGCGCAGGGCCGAGCGCAGCGCGGCGGCAAAACTCAGCGTGTGGGTGCCGACCTCGCGCTGGTTGACCAGGCATTTTTTGGACTCATGCACGAACTCGATCGGGTCTTCCACCGTCAGAATGTGACCAAACTCGGTCTCGTTGAGAAAATTGACCATCGCCGCCAGCGTGGTCGACTTGCCGGAACCGGTGGGTCCGGTCACCAGCACCAGACCCCGGGGCTTGAGCGCCAGATCGGAAAAAATCTTCGGCGCATTCAACTGTTCCAGCGTCAAAATTTTGCTGGGGATGGTGCGAAACACCGCACCCGCCCCGCGTTGCTGGTTGTAGGCATTGACCCGAAAGCGCGCCAGCCCTTCAATCTCGAACGAAAAATCGACCTCCAGAAACTCTTCATAGGTTTTGCGCTGCGAGTCGTTCATGATGTCGTACACCATGGCATGCACCTGCTTGTGATCGAGCGCCTCAACGTTGATGCGTCGCACATCGCCATTGACGCGGATCATCGGTGGCAGGCCGGAGGAGAGGTGCAGGTCAGACGCCTTGTTCTTGACGCTGAAGGCCAGTAGTTGGGTAATGTCCACAAAAGGTTCCGATGGTTTGTTACGCTTGCGGCAATTATGACCACGATTCCAACTCAACTCCCGACCCAATTGCAAAGTGTTCGCGCGCGCGTTGCCGCCGCTTGCCAGAGCGCGGGCCGTGCCGCCAGCGAGGTCACCTTGCTGGCCGTGTCCAAAACGGTTGAGCCCGAGGTCGTGAGCCAAGCCTTTGACGCCGGCCAGACCGCCTTTGGCGAGAACTACATCCAGGAAGCGGTGCAAAAAATAATCGAGTTGCGCCACTTGGCCCTTGAGTGGCACTGCATCGGTCCGATCCAAAGCAACAAGACGCGACTGGTGGCCGAGTACTTTGACTGGGTGCAAACGCTGGACCGACTGAAGATTGCGCAGCGCCTGAGCGAGCAGCGCCCGGCTGGGCTGCCTCCGCTCCAGGTCTGCATTCAAGTCAATGTGGACGGTGGCACCCGCAAGTCCGGCGTGTTGCCGGGCGAGGTGCTGGCGCTGGCTCAGCGCGTGGCCGCGCTGCCCAACTTGTGCCTGCGCGGCATCATGTGTATTCCCGAGCCTGCTTCTGATTTTGTAGCTGCTTGCGCCCTGTTTGCAAGGGTCAAGGCCGTATTTGATGCACTAAATGCGGCAGGGCTGGCGCTTGATACGCTGTCCATGGGCATGAGTGCCGACCTGGAGGCGGCGATCCTGTCCGGCAGCACGATGGTGCGGGTCGGCAGCGCTATCTTTGGCGCGCGACCCCCCTTTAAACCAATGCCCGCCCAATGACAACTGCGCCAGAGCGATCAATCGCTTAACGTGAAAGACCGTGGCTGAGCGTGCTTAAGCGTAACCCGCCGCGCACGTTGGGTGTCTGACTGCGCGAATGTCCCCCGTCTCGGACTGCGTCCGATTCTCCTCCTTGACTTCGCTACGTCAGACACCCAATGCGCGCGGCTAGCCGTAGGTGCGCATCTCATGATTTCGGGGTGTGCAGACGCGTGACAGTTAGAGCCCCGCCGCTGCCCGCAGCGCCTGCAGCATTGTGCCTGCGGCGCAAAGCGCAGATTCGCTGACGCGAAGGCGTGGCTTAAAGCCCCGCCGCTGCCCGCAGCGCCTGCGCTTTGTCGGTGCGCTCCCAGGTGAACTCGGGCTCTTCCCGGCCGAAGTGGCCGTAGGCGGCGGTCTTTTCATAGATCGGGCGCAAGAGGTCGAGCATCTGGATGATGCCTTTGGGGCGCAGGTCAAACAGTTCATGCACCAGTTCCGCGATCTTCTCGTCGGAAATCACGCCGGTGCCTTCGGTGTACACCGTCACGTTCATGGGTTTGGCCACGCCAATGGCATAGGCCACCTGAATCTGGCACTGACGCGCCAATCCGGCGGCCACGATGTTCTTGGCCACGTAACGGGCGGCATAGGCGGCGGAGCGGTCCACCTTGGTTGGGTCTTTGCCGCTGAAAGCGCCGCCGCCGTGCGGGCAGGCGCCGCCATAGGTATCGACAATGATCTTGCGCCCGGTGAGACCACAGTCGCCCTGCGGGCCACCAATCACGAAGCGTCCGGTCGGGTTGATCAGGTATTTGGTGTCGGCCGTCAGCCATTCCTTCGGCAACACGGGCTTGATGATGTCTTCAATCACCGCTTCAATGAACGCCGGCTTCATCTTGGCGCCGTCACTCATCTCCGGGCTGTGTTGACTCGACAGCACCACGGTGTCGATCGAGTGCGGCTTGCCGTCAACATAGCGCATGGTGATCTGGCTTTTGGCGTCGGGGCGCAGAAAAGGCAGGCGACCGTCTTTGCGCAGCTGCGCCTGGCGTTCCACCAGGCGGTGGGCGTAGTAGATCGGCGCGGGCATCAGCTCGGGCGTTTCGTTGCAGGCATAACCAAACATCAAACCCTGGTCGCCGGCGCCGGTGTTGAGGTGATCGTCCGAGGCGTGATCGACGCCCTGGGCAATGTCGTTGCTCTGCTTGTCATAAGCCACCAGCACGGCGCAACCCTTGTAGTCAAAGCCGTACTCGGAGTTGTCGTAGCCGATGCGCTTGATGGTGTCGCGCGCGACCTGGATGTAGTCCACATGCGCGTTGGTGGTGATTTCACCGGCCAGCACCACCAGCCCGGTGTTGCACAGGGTCTCGGCCGCGACGCGGGATTTGGGGTCCTGCTTGAAGACGGCATCCAGAATTGCATCTGAAATCTGGTCGGCCACCTTGTCGGGGTGGCCTTCCGAGACGGACTCGGAGGTAAAGAGAAAATCGTTCGCCATGGTTGAAAGCTCCAATTGAAAAGTAAACAACAAGTTCGCGTTGCTTGGGCTTTTCGGGCTTTCGGCGAACGCTTTAGCAGATTTGTCAAATGTCTTGACAAGGCACAATGGCAGCTCTTGGCAAGCCGCTTTTTGTGTGTCGCCCTGCAAGTAGTTCCATAACTCAGCGACCGGCGTAGTTTATCCGACCCATGATCACCCTCTTCAAAACCCTGTCCACCCTGCCTTTGTGGCTATTGCATGCCGTGGGCTGGGGTCTGGGCTGGCTGGTGTTCGCCGTCTCCGGGGTCTATCGCCAGCGTTTTCTGGCCAACGCCCGCCAGGCCGGCATGGCTGGGCGGCAATGGCGAGGGGCTGTCGGCGCGAGCGGCCAGCTGGTCACCGAATTGCCGCGCCTGTGGCTGGGGCGGCCGGTGCCGGTGCAATGGGACGGCGCGGCGCATGTAGAGGCGGCCTTGGCCCTCGGGCGCGGGGTGCTGTTCTTGACGCCGCATCTGGGCTGCTTTGAGATCACCGCCCAGGCCTATGCGCAGCGTTATGGCCAGGCGCAGCCGATGACGGTGCTGTTTCGTCCGCCGCGCCAGCGCTGGCTGGAAGAGGTGGTGAGCACGGCACGGGCGCGCCCGGGGTTGCACACCGCGCCGACGACGCTGGCCGGGGTCAAGCAGATGATCAAGGCGTTAAAAAAAGGCCAGTCGCTGGGCTTGTTGCCGGACCAGGTGCCGCCGTTGGGCATGGGCGTCTGGGCGACGTTTTTTGGTCGCGACGCCTACACCATGACCTTGTCGGTGCGGCTGGCGCAGCAAACCGGCGCCACCGTGCTGATGGCCTGGGGCGAGCGTTTGTGCTGGGGCCGGGGCTACCGCGTGCATGTGCAGCCCTTGCCCGCCCCCTTGCCCGCGGACGGGGCGCAGGCGGTGCAGCTCATCAATGCGGCGCTGGAGTCGCTGATTCGCAACTGCCCGCAGCAATACCTGTGGGGCTACGCGCGCTACAAACAACCGCGCCAGGAGGTTTGACGCCTAAGCTTGATGGCAAGTGTGGGGGGTGGGGCACTCAGCCAGGTCAGGAGGGGGGGCCTGCGGCGGCCTGGCCCGGGCCTGGCGTTCTGCAGTGAGCGCCAGTAGGCTACGCCGCCGCACTCTGGGCAGAAGTGAAAACCAAGCGACTTTCCGCGTACATACGCCTTGGTCGGACCCGAGACGTGAATTCCTTCGCCCTCGTAGTCATATGCCCAGAGCACGCCATATCGACGACAGGCCGTGCAGTTGCAGGCCGTAGCCGACTCTGGCATTCCTTGGAACTGCCATTAAACAGCTCCGCAGTGACATGAACCTTTGAGCATCTTCCGGCCTCGCTGGAAAGTTTTGGAGACGAATACCGTCACCGAGGGGATGTTTGATAAATGTGGAGAGGTCTTTGTGCGGCCTAACGTAAAGGTAATGTACAGCGCAAAACCTGCGTATTAATCTGTCACTTGCGTATTAATCTGGCCATCAAATTCTCATGAAAGTGGCTTGCAGTCTAGCTTTATCAGATGAAACGTCCACGCAGCATGGGCGCGCCTGAAGTTGAGGCATTTCTGACGATGCTGGCGGCGCAGCGAGCCCGCTGGATGCACTTGGCAACCTGGTCCGATGACTGTCTGCCGCGCTGCTTTGTTGGCAGTCCAAGGCACGTCATAACAGCAACTGGTCTAGAATCTGGTCTAGTTGCCTTGAAGGAGGAATTCATGCCCCAACTCTTGACCATCGGTGCTTACGAAACCAAGACCCACTTGGCTGACTTGCTGCGCCAGGTACGCGCCGGCCAGGGCTTCACCATCACCCAGCGTGGTGAACCCGTAGCAGATTTGCTGCCAGCAGGTGCTGGCGCGCGGCGCGCGGGCATGGTCGCTGCGCTGCAAATGCAACGCTTTATGGCAGATGCCCCCGCCAGCGGGTCATGCGACATTGAATCGCTTCTGAACGAAGGGCGCGACTGATGCGCTTTGTGCTGGACAACTCGGTGGTCATGCGCTGGCTGCTGCAAGATGGCAGTGACGAGCGCCTGGCCTATGCCCAGAAGGTGTTGGGTGTATTGGCACAAGAAGACAGCGTTGCCGTCGTGCCAGGCATCTGGGCACTTGAAGCCGCCAATGTCATGGTCAAGGCGCAGGCGAAGCAGCTGGTGACCGAGGCGCGATGTGCGGCTTTTGCGGGTTTGCTGCAAGATATGACTCTCATGACCGACCCACATACCGCCACCCATGCGCTGAGCGACACGCTGCAATTGGCGCGTCGCTTCAAGTTGTCGTCCTACGACGCGTCTTACCTTGAGTTGGCCCTGCGCGAGGGCTTGCCCCTGGCGACGCTGGATGGCGATTTGCGCAACGCCATGTTGCAAACTGGTGTGGCGCTGCTGTGATTATTTATAAATAATCGGGCTGCAGCCCCCGTCGCATAAGCGTAATTAGCTCTTAATACGATAGCTGGTTGAAGGTCTTCACGCCAGCCGGTAAGTCTCCAGGTGGATGCTGGTTTCGGTGCTGCTGATGCCGCGAATCAGCCGGATGCGCTCCAGCACATGCGACAGCTCGGCCAGATTGGCGGCGCGCAGCTCGGCCAGCAGATCCCAGCGGCCATTGGTGTCATGCAGGCAGGCCACGCCGGGTTCCCCGAGCAGGCTGGCAATCACGGCGCGGGTGGCGTTGCCCGCCACGGCCACACTCATCCAGGCGCTGATCTCATGGGGTTGGGCGTCGGGGCGCAGCCGCACCGTGTAGCCGACGATGATGCCGCCGTCTTCGAGCTTGGTGATCCGGTTGCTGACGGTGCCGCGCGACACCCCCAGTTTGCTGGCCAGGGTGGCGACGCTGGTGCGTGCGTCTTTGCGCAAGAGTGATAAAAGTTCTTGGTCGGTGGCATCCATATTGCCATTGTGGCATTTGTTTGTGTCTAAGTGACAGTTTTTTGTCTAAAAGGTAGCAGAACTGTCGATTTACATTGACATGGCGTTTGGGGACACTGCTTCAAACCGACCAGAGCCCCCTATCATGAAACATCCCACCCTCATTCAAACGCCAACGCAAACCCAGTTTCTCAGCGTTGAAGATGTGGCCGCCCTGGTCTCCCAGGTTGGCATCGCCGCCACCTTGCAGCGCCTGGCCGACTACATTTTGGAGGACTACCGGCGCTGGCAAGACTTTGACAAGTGCGCCCGCGTGGCCAGCCACTCAAGCGACGGCGTGATTGAACTGATGCCGATTGCTGACGCCATCACCTACGCCTTCAAGTATGTCAACGGCCACCCCAAAAACACGCGCCTGGGGCTGCCCACGGTGATGGCGTTTGGCGTACTGGCTGACGTGGCCACCGGCATTCCCGTGCTGCTCAGCGAACTGACCCTGAGCACCGCGTTGCGCACTGCCGCCATGTCGGCCGTGGCCGCCCGCGCCCTGGCCCGGCCCGACAGCAAGCGCATGGCGCTGATCGGCAACGGAGCGCAGGCTGAGTTTCAGGCGCTGGCGTTTCATTACCTGCTGGGCATTGAAGAAATCCGGCTGTTTGATACCGATGCCCTGGCCACGCGCAAGCTGATGCGCAACCTGCAGCACACCGGGCTGCGCCTGAGCGCCTGCACCAGCATTGCGCAAGCCGTGCGTGGCGCTGACATTGTGACCACGGTGACCGCCGACAAAACCAATGCCACCATTTTGACGCCCGACCTGATTGAGCCGGGCATGCACATCAACGGGGTCGGTGGCGACTGCCCCGGCAAGACCGAGTTGCATCCGGAGGTGCTGCGCGCCGCCAGCGTGTTTGTGCAGTACGAGCCGCAGACCCGCATCGAAGGCGACTTGCAGCAAATGCCGGCCGACTTTGCCGTGACCGAACTCTGGCAGGTGCTGCGCGACCAGGCGCCGGGACGCACGTCCGAGGCGCAAATCACCTTGTTTGACTCGGTCGGCTTTGCGCTGGAAGACTACTCGGCGCTGCGCTACCTGCGTGACGCCGCCGCCGCCTTGGGCCTGGGGCAAGCGTTGTCGCTGTTGCCCGAGCTGGCCAACCCGAAAGACCTGTTCAGCCTGGTTCGCCCGGCTTCCCACGAGCAGGCGGCGGCTAGCGCGCGTGCCGACGCCGAACCCGCGTTAGCATGGGCCGCATGAACACCCCTGCTTTTTACCCCCCCGCCCCGCGTCTCCCCCGCAGCATCAGCCTGATTGGCGTCCCCACCGACATTGGCGCGGGCATGCTCGGTGCCCGCATGGGGCCGGAGGCGCTGCGCGTGGCGGGCCTGGCGCGGGCCCTGGCGCAGTTGGGTCTGGAGGTCAAAGACTGCGGCAACCTGGACGGACCCGCCAACCCGTGGCAAGAGGCGGTCAACGGCTTTCGCCATTTGCCGGAAGTGGTGCAGTGGAACCAGTCGCTGCATGCCGCGATGTACGCCGAACTGCAAGCCGGGCGGCTGCCCATCATGCTCGGTGGCGACCACTGCCTGGCCATCGGCTCCATCAGCGCGGTGGCACGGCACTGCCGTGACCAGGGCAAAAAGCTGCGCGTTCTGTGGTTTGACGCGCACGCCGATTTCAACACCGCCTCCCTGACGCCCAGCGGCAACATCCACGGCATGCCGGTGGCTTGCCTGTGTGGCCACGGACCGCAGGCCCTGATCGAGGTCGGCGGCCAGGTGCCGGCACTGCTGCCCAAACAGATCCGCCAGATAGGCATTCGCAGTGTCGATGCCGGTGAAAAGCGCATGGTGCACGACATGGGCATTGAAGTGTTTGACATGCGCTATATCGATGAAATGGGCATGCGCCACGCGATGGAACTGGCGTTGGCGCTGGTGGACGCCAACACCCATTTGCACGTCAGCCTGGACGTTGATTTTCTCGACCCGGCGATTGCGCCCGGTGTCGGCACCACGGTGCGGGGCGGCCCGACCTACCGCGAGGCGCAACTGTGCATGGAAATGATTGCCGATACCGGTCGCCTGGCCTCGCTCGATGTGGTCGAGCTCAACCCGGCGCTCGATGTGCGCAACCAGACCGCCGAACTGGCGGTCGACCTGATCGAGAGCCTGTTTGGCAAAAGCACGCTGATGCGTACGCCAGCCTCCCGTTAGCCCGCAAGCGACGCCGCCGCTCGTTTTCTATATTTATTACCGTTTAGGCTCGTAGCCCTTGTACAGCCTCGATAAGCAGCTATCAAAATAATTTAGCTTGATGGTGCAAGCCGATGCTGGCCGACGCACTTGCGGTGGGTGTCAACCAGCGGCTGGTCAACCCGGCTGACCGATTCCCAGCAGGGCGCGCGCCTCATCCGGTGTCGCCACCGGGCGATCCAACTCGCGGCTGATGCGGGCGATGCGCGCCACCAACTGGGCGTTGCTGCTGGCCAGTTCGCCTTTGCGGTAGTAAATATTGTCTTCAAATCCCACCCGCACATGACCACCCAGCACCATCGCCAGCGTGCCCAGCGGCAGTTGGGCCGCACCGATGGCTGCCACGCTCCAGCTGGCGTCTGCGGGCAATTGCGCCTTGAGGTACATCAGCGCCTCGGGGGTGGCGGCCATGCCGCCCGGTATGCCCAGCACAAAGTCAAAGTGCAGCGGCCCGGTCAGCATGCCTTTTTGGAGCCAGCGCAGGGCGGTACTGAGCATGCCGGCATCAAAAATTTCGAGTTCGGGTTTGACGCCGTGGTCGCGCATGGCCTGGGCGAAGATTTCCATGTCAACCGGGTGGTTCATGAAAACATCGCCGCCGAAGTTGACCGAACCCATCGACAGGGTGGCCATCTCGGGCTTGAGTGTCACCGGCGCAAGGCGCTCGGTCGGCGTCATGCCCACGGCGCCGCCAGTGGAGACCTGCACGATCACATCGCAACGCGCGCGCACCGCCGCGATGATCTGGCGGTAGATTTCCTTGTCCTGCGTCGGGGTGCCGTCCGGGTTGCGGGCGTGCACATGCACCATCGCCGCCCCGGCGTGAAAGCATTCCTCGGCCGCAAGACCAATCTCGTCGGGCGTGATCGGCAGCGCCGCTTGCTGCTCCCGGCTGACTTCGGCGCCGGTCAAGGCGGCGGTGATGATCAGGGGGTTCATGCTCAGCAGCGAACAGGTGCGGGCGGGGTGCGCTGGCACGGCAAAGGCACGACGCAGGTGCCGGACGCCTTGCAGACCACAAGCGGCGCGGCCAGCACGTCCGCCGCCGAGGGTTGGCCCGCCATCCCGGCAGACGCAATCACCTTGCGCGCCTCGAACACCATCTTGCGCGAGGTCTTGCCCATGGCGACGATGCGGCCCGTCGCCTCGATGTAGTCCCCGGCGTAGACCGGCGCCAGGAACTGAATGTCGTCGTAAGCCACGAACAGGCCTTCGTCCCCGTCGCTGCGGATCAGCAGTTCGGTCGCGACGTCGCCAAACAGGTGCAGCATGCGGGCACCATCGACCAGGCCCCCGGCGTAGTGGGCATCGTGCGCGCTGATGCGCAGTCGGATCAGGCTGGTGTAGTTTTCCATCTTGTTTTCTATTCAGTGGAGGACAGAGCGGTCTGTCCCGCAAGCGATTTGGTTCGGTGGAGCCATTCGTGGATGGCAAAGGATGCCACATCTTCGGCGTAACTCTTGGTGCCAAAGCCGGCGTCATAGCCGAGTTCTTTCGCCAGTTCGTGGCTGATGCGCGGGCCCCCCACCACCAGGATGATCTTGTCACGCAGGCCTTCGGCTTCCAGCAGGTCGGCCAGTTTGGTCAGGTTGTCGAGGTGGATGTTCTTTTGCGTCACCACTTGGGAGACCAGAATGACATCGGCTTTTTCTTCAAGGGCTCTGGCCACCAGGTCTTCAGAGTCAACCTGGGCGCCCAGGTTGATGGCACGGATCGCGTGGTAACTCTCCAGTCCCTTGTGACCGTTGAAGCCCTTCATGTTCATGATGGCGTCAATGCCGACGGTGTGGGCATCGGTTTCGATCGTGGCGCCCACCACCACCATGCGACGCCCCATTTTTTCGGCGATCAAGGCATTGATGGTTTCCTTGTCCATCACCTCATAGTCAGGCTTGACCACAGAGAAACTCGACAGGTCCACCTGATGCCGGCATTGTCCGTAGAGCACGTAAAAACTGAAGCCCTGGCCCATGTCTTCGCAGTGCACCACTGCGGGCTCGCTCAACCCCATCAGCGCCGCCAGCCGCTTGGCGCCTTCTTTGCTCGTCTCACTGAGTGCCACCGGCAAGGTGAAGGACAGCTGGACGCGGCCATCGCCCAGCGTGTCGCCGTAGGGTTTGACCCATTGTTCGGTTCTGGATTCGCCCCCGATGAATCGTTCGCCCTGAGCTGGCCGAAGAGCTTCGACCGGCTCAGCCCGAACGGAACTGGGGGCAGCATCGCGGCGAAAAACGGGCATGGAATCAAGCATGATCTGCTCCTTGGGTTGCCAGCATCAGTTCAGGGAACGGGTTGTAATAGTTGTCGGCTTTTTGGATCACGCCGTCCAGCCCCTTGCCGCCGGTGGGCGTGCGCGAAATCTCGGCAAACATGCCTTTGCCGATGGCGTCGGCCAAGCCGATGGTCTCGATCTGCGCCAGCATCGCCTCGGCTTCTGCCAGCACGGCTTGGGCCCGCAATTCGATCTGGCCGCCACTTTTGAATTCAATCTCGGCGTGCAGGTCTTTCATGGTGGTGAACACGTACTTGGCATTCTGGATCGCCAGGAAACGATCCTGGATAAACGGCGTGTGGATGGCCTCGGTCATCATGCCCAGCAGGTGGATGTTTTGTTGCGTCAGCACGCTCACCATGTTGAACAAGGCGTCCTGCACCTGGCCTTTGAAGATGTTGCCGGTCATGTGCTTGGTCGGCGGCATGTACTTCAGGCAAGCGTCGGGGAACACCTGGCGCACCAGTTGCGCGTGGGCCAGTTCCCACAGGAAACCGTTTTCCATTTCAGGGTGAATTTCAAACGCGTGGCCGAGGCCCATTTGTTCCGACTTCAGACCCGACAGGGCGGCAAATTGTTCGTTGATCAACTGCGAGGCCAGCACCGTGTGCGCCGCCTCATACGCGTCGGCCGTGGTCAGGTAATTGTCTTCCCCGGTGTTGATGATGATGCCGGCATAGGCGTTCACCATGCGCGAGAAAAACTGGTCAATGAAGGTGCGCTTCATGTTGATGTCGCGAAAGATGATGCCGTACATCGAGTCGTTGAGCATCATGTCGAGCCGCTCCAGGGCCCCCATGGCGGCGATCTCGGGCATGCACAGGCCCGAGCAGTAGTTGGTCAGGCGGATGTAACGGCCCACCTTTTGCCCCACTTCGTCCAGCGCAGCGCGCATCAGGCGAAAGTTCTCCTGCGTGGCATAGGTGCCGCCAAAGCCTTCGGTGGTCGCGCCAAACGGCACGTAGTCAAGCAGGCTCTGCCCGGTGGATCGGATCACGGCAATGATGTCGGCGCCCTGTTCAGCCGCGGCGCGGGCTTGCACCACATCTTCATGAATATTGCCGGTGGCCACAATCAGGTACAGCCAGGGGGCCTTGCCCTCGCCTAGGGTCTTGATCTGCTCGTTGCGGTAGGCGCGTTGCCGGGCGATATGCTGGCACACCGTGGCGGCGTGTGCATCTGCGGTCTGGCGGGCCGCTGCGGTGTCTTGGGGGTAACTCAGCGTGAGGGCGCTTGAGGACACGGCCTGCGCCACCTGTTGGGCAGTCCACCCCGTTTCCTGCATGGCCCCGGCCAGTATCAGGGCGGCACCATGTTGCAGTAAATTTTGCGCCTGCAGATGCTCCACCACCCGGTTAGGGAGCGGAACCAGGTTCTCGTCTACCCCATCCACACCGAACAGGCGCAGCGTGGCGCGCTCCACGGTGGTGGTGGTGAACGGGGCCATTTCGTCAAACACCTGGCGCGCAATGCGCCTGGCCGAGCCACGCGCACGGGCTATCTGCGCCGGGTCTAAATGCAGTTGGGGCATGGGGTTTCCTCTTGATTTTGAATCTTCTCTTCCAGCAGCACGTCACTCACGCCGTAGTCGGCAAAGGCAGCGCGTGCAGTGGCTAGAAATACGGCGGCGTCAAAGCTGCCGCCCAGGGGCGAGAAGGGATTGAGCGTGATGCCGCTCAGGTGAATGGCGCGGTGAGCCAGCAGTTGGCCCCCGAGCCGGGCAAACGCTGCCAGATCGGCGGCCTCGACAAACAGTTTGGTGCCGTCGTTCACCACCACTCTCAAGCCCGGCCTGACGCTGGCCAGCTCCAGGAAAGCACGCCAAAGAGTGCGACCGACGGCGCCCGTGACTGCTATTGTTTTGATATCTGCTTGCGCATATTGCATAAGGGCTGGAGCGGCATTTAATGTGGCAATTTGAGCCGCAAACAGGGCCTTGTCCTGGCGGTCCCAGAGGCCGATGCCGCTGCCGGCGAACACCGGCGCGCAGAGCGAACGAAGGGCCGTATCGGCCTGCGCAATCCCCAGGATGGCGAGCCGATCACGCGTCTTGCGCAGCACGTCCGCCATACCGCCACCGAGGGCCGCGCCGGTGGCCAGAATCACGCCGTCGGCGAGGGCGGGCGACGCATGGTGGCTGCGCCCCAGGGCGCCGTCCAGCAACACCAACGCAGCGCCGCACTGCTGAAGACGCACAATGAGCTGGCGCTGATCACTGCCGCGCGAGGCACCCGCGATTTCCATCTCGCCGTAGCCCTGCGCCTTGACGACCAGAATCTCGCCCATCGGGCTGTCGATGCCGGTGGCGCCAATGGGCTGGCAGCGCACTTTGGCGCGTTGCAGCGTGTCGCGCGCCGTGGCCACCAGCGTCCCGGGCCAGACCCGCACCGGCGGCTTGGGCACATAGAACACCTGATCGCGCTCTTCGCCGTCACGGCCAATCGACGTCACGCCCACCGCCACGCCCGAGGCCGCCGCCTGCGCCAGCAGATGATTCAAGGCCACGGTTTTGCCAGTGTTCTTGGTCATGCCCATCACCGCCAGGGTGGTAAAACCGCTGCTCTGGATGCGTTGCCACAGCGCGCTGGGAGGTGCTGTCATGTCAGGGGCCGTCGGTCGGGCGTCAGACGTAGCGTTGTTCAAACAACTGGCGCAACTTGGCGCTCTCACGCAGCAAGCCGAGTGCAAACTCGGCGTGCCCGGTGGCATAGCCGTTGCCCACAATCATCTCCACGTCCTGGCCCACGCCCTCGGCGCCCAGCGCGGCGGCGGTGAAGCTGGTCGCCATGGAAAAGAAATAGATTTTCCCCTGTTGCCGCGCGGCCAGGATGCTGCCCATTTCGGTATGGGGAATGTTGACGCAGTTGATCACCACGTCAGCCATTTTTCCATCGGTGACTTTGGCGACTGCCTCCATCAGCGCCAAGGCGTCGGTGGCGTCAACCAGCAAGGTGTGGTCGGCCCAGCCCAGCTCTCTCATGCGCTGGCAATCGTTCTCGAACGGGGAGACACCGATCACGCAGCCTTTGGCGCCCGCCCGCTTTCTCGCCTCATACAGGCACAGGGTGCCCGACTTGCCGCCCCCGCCAATCACCACCACCGTGTCGCCCGCCTGCACCAGTCTTGCCGTTTGAGCCGGTGCGCCCGCCACATCCAGAATCGCCAGCGCCAGCTTCTCGTCCATGTCATCGGGCAACTTGGCGTACAGCCCGGTTTCAAACAGGATGGCCTGGCCCTTGATCTCGATCTGGTCCCGCTGCAGATGAATCTTTTTGATCTCATCAATGCGCAGCGGCGTCAGCGAAAGCGACACCAGTGTGGCGATCTTGTCGCCTACTTTGAGCGGACATTTGCCAAGCAGCGCCGGGCCGATCTGCGCCACGCTGCCAATCAGCATGCCGCCCGAGCCGGTGACCGGGTTATGGTGCTTGCCGCGCTGGGCCACGATGCCGAGAACGATGGCCGCCACTTTGGCTTCGTCACCGCCCGCCTCCTGTTTGATCTGGGTGAAACTGGCGGCATCGATGTTCAGCGCGGACACGTCGATCAAGATCTCGTTGTCATAGATCTCCATCGTGTTGTCGAGTTTCCAGGCGGGCTGGGGCAGCACGCCCAGCGGTTCCAGCACGCGATGGGTGCCGTAGGGGGAGCCGTGTTTCATGGTCGCTTTGAAGTTAGTTGCTGCGGCTCGGCAGGTTGAAGTCCTGACCCAAACCCGGCATCTCGATTGTCATGCCCTTGTAGTTGCGGCACTTGACGGTGGTGCCGCTGCCATCCGGCAGCTCTTCTTCGCGCACGTAACTGGGGGTGATTGGCAGCTTGCCCAGGCCGCCCAGCCCATCAACGACGAAGGTCGGAATCGCCGGGCCGCTGATCCAGCCGCGCAGGCCTTCATAGAGTTCGAGCATGCGCCGGTGCGGCACGATGAAGTGGTGCGCGCCTTCCACCATGTCGGTCGAATAAACATAGTAGGGGCGCACGCCCATCTCGATGGTCTGCATGAACAATTCACGCATCACCGCCACATCGTCGTTGACCCCCTTCAGGCACACGGTCTGCAGCCCCATCATGATGCCGGCCTTCTGGATCATCTTAACGCGCTCGCGCAGCAACGGTGTGATTTCTTTCGGGTGATTGATATGAATGTTGACCATTTGCACGCGGTGTTTTTCCAGCACGGCACACAGCTCGGGTGTCACCCGTGTCGGCATTTGCACCACCATGCGCGAGCCGATGCGCAGGAAGCGCACATGCGGGGCGCGACGGCGCAGTTCACCCAGAATGTAGTCGAGCCGCTCGTCAGTGAAGGTGAAGGGATCGCCGCCCGAGAGCAGCACGTCCTCGATGTCGTGATTGCCGGCAATGTAATCGATCGACGCCTCGATCTCGTCCTTGGCGACTGAGCCATCGGGCTGCGAAACCATGCGTTTTCGGGTGCAAAAGCGGCACAGCGTGGCGCAGGTGTTGCTCACCAGAAACAGCACCCGGCGCGGGTAGCGGTGGACGACGCTGGTGCCAGGCACCGTATCACCCTCCTCGCCGAGCTGATCGAGTGAGGTGGCAAACCCGGGCTTGGTTTCCTCAAAGTGCGAGGGCAGGTACTGCAAGCGAATCGGGCATTTTGGATCGTCGCGGTCCATCAATTTGGCCATGTAAGGCGTGATGGCAATGGCAAATTTTTTGTAAACCGTTTCGTTGACGTTCTCGATGTTGTTCAGCACGCCATCCAGTTCTGCGTGGTGCGTGTAACGGCGGGCAAATTGCTTTTGCCAGGATTCGGATTGCGGATCGTAGGCGTCCAGGTCGTCGCGGGTCAACAATTTTCTGGCGGGATTGAAGGCAACTCTTTGCAGCATGTGATGCTCCTGATATTTTTGGCGATGACCCAAGAAACCGTCGTGCTTCATCGAGGGTTGCGGTCAAGTTTAGGGATGAGTGCTGCCAATACAAATGATCAATTTGTCTGAAAATGCCGGTCAATTTCAGGCAAAATGGTGGCCTTTCATGCAGATTGATTGATTGACCCATGGCTACTCTCCTGGATCCGCTGGATCGCCAACTTCTTGACCTGCTCAAGGTCAATGCCCGCCTGCCGATAGTCAAGTTGGCCAAGGCGCTGGGCTGCGCCCGCAGCACGGCGCAACTGCGGCTGAAAGCACTGGAAAATGCGGGCGTCATTACGGGTTACACCGTGGGCGTCGCCGCCACCCGCTCGTCGCCCGGCATCCATGCGATGGTGCTGATTTCTATCGAATCCAAAAACGAACCCGAGGTGGTGCGCGCGTTGAGCAAACGGCACGAAATTACCAAGCTCTACTCGGTCAGCGGTCGCTACGATCTGTGCGCCCTGCTGTCGACCGAATCCACGCACGAACTCGACGCCGTGATCGACAAGATGCGCGTCATCAAGGGCGTGGTCGAGACCTTCTCGACCATCCTGCTCGCCACCAAGCTGGATCGGCCCGAGTAGGCGCACGGCGGTGGCCTGCGGTCACGGCGCGACTGACCCGCGCCGCCGCTCTTCATTCTGTTACGAATCTTGCAAAATCGATGGCGACTTTTGCGCTTGCGAACCGTACCATGCGTCCTTTTCAAGGAACTCACATGGCCCTGTCTCCTCACTTTTTCAATAAACGCGAAGTCACACCCACACCGCTGCGTCAAACCGGCACCGCAGCCAACGTCGGCAGTTATGGTGCATCGACCGCGCCGGCCAGTGCGCCGGCCGTCGCGCCGGTGCCGGAACGTCCGGCGGCAGCGGCGCCAGCGGCAGCGCTCACACCCGGCGGCAGCAAGCTGACCGTGGGGCCCAACATCAAACTCAAAGGCGTTGAAATCACCGATTGCGACACGCTGGTGGTGGAGGGCCTGGTGGAGGCAACCATGGATTCACGCGTGATTGAAATTTGCGAGCACGGCGCCTTCAAGGGGTCGGCCGAGATCGACAGGGCAG
Source organism: Gammaproteobacteria bacterium (assembly GCA_025359085.1). Lineage (GTDB taxonomy): Bacteria > Pseudomonadota > Gammaproteobacteria > Burkholderiales > Burkholderiaceae_C > Rhodoferax. Next base: position 13,916 of record JANYHL010000122.1, on the reverse strand, counting down.
AAATTCATGGCCAGTTTGATGGCAACCTGACGGTGCGCCAGAAGTTGACCATCTACGCCACCGGCAAAGTCAGCGGCAAAATCCGCTACGGCACCGTGGTCATCGAAGAGGGGGGCCAACTCACCGGCGAGATCCAGTTTGGTGCCCTTTTGACCTCCAAATCGACCAGTCAGGTGCAAGCTGCCTCGGCCTGAAAAAAATAACTCGTCAGCCTGGGCCGGTACTCACGGCCGCGGTGTCAACTCAAGCACTTGAAGACGATCGCGAATCAGCGCTCAGGGGGCTGTTTCACGCAGGCCCACCACGCGCCAAGCCAGTCGGGTGAGTTCGCGGGCCATGGCGTCGGCATCCAGGCGACCGTCGGGGCGGTACCAGGCGTAGAGAAAACCCGGCAAGCTGCACGCCGCCAGCGCCGTGATGCGGGTCTCTGAAAAATCGAACATGCCATCGCGTCGGCCCTGTTCGAGCAGCGGACACAATTGGTCGTAAAAATGATTCGCCAACCGCTTTTGTGCTGCCAGGTAGTCAGACCGATAAACCTGGGGTTCGCGATAAGCAAAAAACGCCGCCGGATAGTGGGCGATGGTGGCGCGAATCAGTTGCTCCAGGCCTTGCGTCACCTTGACATGCGCGGCTCGCGCGTCCTCGACGCAGAAGTCCATGGTCGTGAAGCAGGCCACGGCCGCGCGCCAGGACAGGGTCTCGAAAATCTCCTGCTTGTTGTGAAAATAATAGTAGACAAAGGGCTTGCTCACGCCCAGTTCGGCCACGACCTGCGCCAGCGTGGTGTTGGCGTAGCCCTGGGCGGCGAAAAGGCGCTCGGCGACTTGGAGAATGCGCCCGCGTTTGGCGTCGGTGCCGGGCGTGGCGGTCTTCTGGCGGCGCTGGTTCGGCGTGGCGTTGGAAGGGCTCATCAGGGGGCTTTCATCGATCGGCTGTGTGGGCGCCACCGGGAATCGGGCGACAGCTGATTGTCACATAGGTTATACCCGCTGGTAGATTTTTGCGCGGGGTCGGTTTATATTGAACCGACACGCCATCCCGCGGACCCTTTCCACCTTCGCCTGAAAGAAAGCGCATGCCGACCGCTCAAACCCCCTCATCTGATGTGCCCCTGCACGACTACCTGCGTGCCTACGCGCGCGTGCCCCTGCACGACTACCTGCGTGCCTACGCGCGCTCGCAACCCGATAAAGCGGCTTACCTTTGGTACGGTCACGCCATCAGCTACGCCGAGCTCGATCGCGCCAGTGATGCGTTTGCCGCCCGGCTGGCGGCGCTGGGGGTCAAAAAAGGCGACCCGGTGGCCTTGTTCCTGAACAACTGCCCCCAGTACGTGATGGCGCATTACGGCATCCAAAAGCTCGGCGCCATCGTCTGCCCGTGCGGGCCGCTCAACAAAGAGCATGAGCTGCTCTACCAACTGAACGACCTGCAGGCGCGCGTGATCATCGCTGCCGACTCCCTGCTGCCCGTGGTGGCGCAGGTACGCGGCCAGACGGCGCTGACGCACGTATTTGCCGTGCGCTATGCGGACCTGCTGCCCGAGCAGCCGAGCGTGGATATTCCAGCCGAGTTGCGGGCGCTGAAGAACCAGCCCCCGCCGCTGCCCGCCGACGTGGAAGACTTCATGGCGGCCACCCAGGGCACGGCCACGCCGCCCCCGCTGGCGCTGGCCCTCGACGACGTCGCGCTGATGACCTACACCTCGGGCACCACCGGCTTGCCCAAGGGGGCCATGCTGACTTATGGCAATGCGCTGTACAAGTCGGCGGCGGCCGCCAACTGCAATGGCGTCGGCCACGATGATGTGTTGCTGGCGATTGCGCCGCTGTATCACATTGCGGGCATGGTGATGGGCATCAACGTCACGATGTTCACGGGTGCGACCACCGTGTTGATGTACCGTTTTGACCCGCTGGCGGTGCTGCAGGCGATTGATCGGCACCGCGTGACCTGGTGGTACAGCATTGCACCAATGAACCTGTTTGCCATGCAGGCCCCCACTGCCAAGACGTTTGACTTGTCGAGCTTGCGCATGAACCCGGTGACCAGCTTTGGCGTGACCCTGACCGAGGCGCTGGCTCAGCAATGGCAGGCCCTGGCGCCCAATTGCCAATCATTCGAAGCCGCTTATGGCTTGAGCGAAACCCATACCGTGGACACTTACATGCCCCATGGCGCGGTGCGCTGGGGCACGCAGGGCAAGGCGATTCCGGGCAACGAGATCCGCATTCTGGACGTCGACTCCGGCCGTGTCTGCGCCAGTGGCGAGGTCGGCGAGATCGTGCTGCGCAGCGCCGGGGTCTTCAAAGGCTACTGGAACAAGCCCGAAGCCACCGCGCAAACCTTGCGCGATGGCTGGGTCTATACCGGCGACATGGGCAAGCTCGACGCCGACGGCTACCTCACCTTCATTGGCCGTTTCAAGGAGATGATCAAGGTCTCGGGCTACAGCGTGTTCCCCGAAGAGGTTGAAACAATCCTGATCAAACACCCGGCCATCGCCCAGGCCGCCGTCATTGGCGTCCCCGACCCCGACAAGGGCGAAGTGGTAAAAGCTTTTGTCGTGCTCAAGGCGGGCCAGAACGCCAGTGCCACTGACATCGTGACGTGGGCGCGGGCCAGTATGGCAACCTACAAGGCACCCCGGGATGTGACGCTGATGGCGGCCCTGCCGACCACCGGCGCAGGCAAAGTGCTGCGTCGCCTGCTGAAAGATCCGGCGTAATTTGTGCGCCCCCACCCACTCCTGACCCAACAAAGCCATGACTGAAATTCGTTCCCCCCTGCAGGCCCAGATCGTCCAATGGCAAGTGCAAGCCGGTGACACCGTCCAGGCCGGTGACCTGCTGGTCGTTCTGGAAGCAATGAAGATGGAGCACGAACTGCGTGCCAGCCACGCCGGGCGCGTGAGCGAGCTGTTTTTTGCCAATGGCGAGTTGGTGCTGGATACTGATGTGCTATTAAATATAGAGCTATATACCGAGGTGGAACGGGGGCTAGAGGCTGATTTGTCTTATAAAATTTCAGAAAGCGCCGAACCCGCTTTTACCGTTCAGGCGCAGGCGCCCGTCCGGCCCGCTGGCGCCGGGCACGCCGCGCCGCGCCCCGACCTGCAACGGGTGCTCGATCGCCAGGCCCACACGCTGGATGCCAAGCGCCCCGAGGCCGTGACCAAACGTCACGCGCTCGGTTTGCGCACGGCGCGCGAGAACATTGCCGATGTGTGCGATGCCAACTCCTTCATCGAATACGGCGCGCTTGCCGTGGCGGCCCAGAGCCGCCGCCGCTCGGAACAAGACCTGATCCAGAACACACCCGCTGACGGCATGGTGACCGGCATCGGCAGCATCAACCAGGCGTTGTTTGGCCCCGACCACAGTCGCGCCGTGGTGATGGCCTACGACGCCACCGTGCTGGCCGGCACGCAAGGCCTGCGCAACCACCAGAAGACCGACCGCATGCTGGGGCTGGCCCTGCAACAAAAGTTGCCGGTGCTGCTGTTCGCCGAAGGCGGCGGTGGCCGCCCGGGCGACGTCGACATGCCGGTCGTGGCCGGGCTGCATGTGAGCACTTTTGCCAGCTTTGCGCGCCTGAATGGCCAGGTGCCGGTGCTCGGCATCGTGGCCGGTCGCTGCTTCGCCGGCAACGCGGCGCTGCTGGGCTGCTGCGACGTGATCATCGCTACGCAAAACAGCAACATCGGCATGGGCGGGCCCGCCATGGTCGAGGGCGGCGGCCTGGGCGTCTTCAAACCGGAGCAGATTGGCCCGAGCGGCGTGCAGCACGGCAATGGCGTGATTGATATTCTGGTCGCCAACGAAATTGAAGCGGTGGCGGCGGCGCGGCATTACCTGTCGTTCTTTCAGGGCCGGGTCAGCGACTGGCAAGCGCCAGATGCGCAGGCCCTGTGTGATGTGGTGCCGGAAAACCGCGTGCGCGTCTACGACACGCGCGCTGCCATCGCCGGTCTGGCGGATGAGGGCAGCGTGCTCTACCTGCGCAGTGGCTTTGGCCCAGGTATCCACACCGCGCTGGCGCGCGTGGAGGGCCGCCCGGTCGGCTTGCTGGCCAACAACCCGCTGCACCTGGGCGGTGCTATTGACGCTGACGCCGCCGACAAGGCCGCGCGCTTCCTGCAGCTGTGCAACGCGCACGGCCTGCCCCTGATCAGTCTGGTGGACACGCCCGGCTTCATGGTCGGGCCCGACATGGAAGCCCAAGCGCAGGTGCGCCATGTCAGCCGCCTGTTCATCGCCGCCGCGCATTTGCGTGTGCCGTTTTTTAGCGTGGTGCTGCGCAAGGGCTACGGTCTGGGCGCGATGGCCATGACGGCCGGCGGCTTTCACTCGCCCCTGTTCACCGTGGCCTGGCCGAGCGGTGAATTCGGCGCCATGGGGTTAGAGGGCGCGGTGCGGCTGGGCTACCGCAAGGAGCTCGAAGCACTGCCCGAAGGGCCGCAGCGCGAGGCTTTGTTCGAGCAACTGCTGGCCAAGCAGTACGACAACGGCAGCGCCATTCACATGGCCGCCACGTTGGAAATTGACGCCGTGATTGATCCGGCGCAGACGCGCGCCTGGTTGCTGCGCGGGTTGCAGATGCAGGGCAAATTGCCGCTGGCGCACGGGCTGGCAATTGACGCCTGGTAGGCGGGCAAGGCGACGTTCACGGCAAAGCCGCATGGTCCAAGTCCGCGAATACGTCTTCGGCATTGCGCAACTTGCCGGGCTTAATCTCTGCATTGCCCAAAGCCAACAGCCTGAGCAGCGCCAGCGTGTTCTCTCGCTTCTCGTAGCATTTCACGTCAATCGAGACCAGGTTGCAGTGCTGCCACACGCACAGAAGACATGGCCGAAGAATTCTTGCAGGCCTTTTCATCAAACTCATCTGGTGAGCCGTGGCAGGGGGTAAGCTACCGGCAAAGCAATAAATCAAAGGGAGGGACGCCATGGCGTCAGAACCATTGGCCCATTCTGGCGGGCATCTGTTGGCTGATCATCTCCAGTGCGTTGCCAACATCGCCGCTGGTTTTTCGCAGACGTTTGATGCAGCTACTGTCACGCAACGCTGGGCCTATCTGGCGGGCTTGTGGCATGACTTGGGCAAGTACCGACCGGGGTTTCAACGGTACTTGATGCAGTCAGACAACGCAAGTTGGAGCTGTGACCCGCAGGTAAGGCACGCTGAATCAGTGCAAATTTAAAGACACCAAAAATGAAAATTTTCCCCACTGAATTCGATGGTCAGACAATCCGTCGTGTGTACGACGAAACCACTGAAATCTGGTGGTTTTCGATCATCGACGTGGTGCAGGTGCTGACGGGCAGCACCTATGCCAATCGGTATTGGTCGGATCTGAAGCGGAAACTGGCGCAGGAAGCGGGCTCTGAGCAACCTTACGAGAAAATCGTAAGGTTGAAACTAACCGCCCCGGACGGCAAGCAGCGCGAGACCGATTGCGCCGAAGCTGGTATGCTGCTTCGCATTGTCCAGTCGATTCCCAGCCCCAAAGCCGAGCCCATCAAACTCTGGCTGGCCAAGGTCGGCTATGAGCGCATGCAAGAGATGGCGGACCCGGCCCTGTCGCTGGACCGTGCCCGCCAGACCTGGCAACATCATGGGCGAAGCGACAAGTGGATTCAGCAACGCATGACCGGGCAGGAAACCCGCAACAAGCTCACCGACTACTGGAGTGAGCACGACGTTAAAAAGGGCAGCGAGTTTGCCATCCTGACCAACATCATTCACAAAGAATGGTCGGGCGTGAGCGTGGCTGAGCACAAAGATATGAAGAACCTGAGCAGCCACAACTTGCGCGACCACATGAGCGAGGCCGAGTTGATTTTTACCGCCCTGGCCGAACTGTCCACCCGCCAGATTGCCGAGAGTGCGCAGGCCAACGGCATGGCTGAAAACAAGTCGGCTGCCAAAACAGGTGGCCGCATCGCCCGGCAGGCGCGCAACCAGTTGGAAAACCAGACCGGCAAGTCGGTGGTCACCGGGGCGAATTACCTGTCATCGGTTGCACCCAAAGCAGTGAAGGCCATCAAGTCACCCAAGAAGGCGTAATGCATTCACGCATCGAGCCGCCAATGGTTGAACTCGAACAAGTCCCCCTGTCCGCCCTGCAGCACTGGCGCTATTGCCCGCGCCAGTGCGGCTTGGTTCACTTGGAGCAGGTGTTTGACGAAAACGTATATACCCTGCGCGGCCAGGCGCTGCATCCCAAGGTGGACCAGCCCGGCGTGGCCAAATTTGGCTTGAAGTTAACGGCAATTCAGCGCCCCGGGGAAGCAATGGCATCCAGTAACTCGTGGCAGCGTAGTGCAACCCGACATCACCCCGAGGACATGCCGGACGCGGTCTGAACCTGCAGGTGCACCACTTCTCACTGCGCGACGGGCAAGGGCTTGTTTCCACCACAATCCGTCAGCAGCAAGGCCAGCCGCCTTGCCACGGATTGCCCTCTACCCGCAGTGCGAAATGTCTAGGTTTCCTGCGTCAATGCGCGTGAACATGGTCGTGGTCGTGGTCATGCGGGTGTTCATGTGCCGATTCGCTGTTGGGCGTGACGCCGGGTCCATCACCCGGTAACTCGCCACAAGGCGCCGTGAACGGTTCCTTCACCACTTGCAGGGTCACATGGGTGATTTCAAACCGATCGTGCATTTGTTCCGTTGCGCTTTGCAGAAAAGCATCGTCCGCGTGGCCTTGGGGCATCACCAGATGCGCGGTCAGGGCGGTATGTGAGGTGCCCATGGCCCAGATGTGCAGGTCATGCACCCGGCTCACGCCGGGCAGCGCCGCCAGACAGTCGCGCACCGCCAGCAAGTCGATGCCTCGCGGCACGCCATCAAACAGCATGTGCAAGGACTGTTTGAACAAATCCCAGGTGCCCCATAAGATGACGGCCGCAATGCCCAAGCTCACCACCGGGTCGAGCCAGGTCCAGCCCATCCAGAGGGTCAACGCACCGGCCACCACCACCCCCGCCGACACCAGGGCATCGGCGGTCATGTGCAAAAAAGCACCGCGAATGTTCAGGTCGCTTTCGCGCCCGCGCATGAACAGCAGCGCGGTGGCGGTATTGATGACAATGCCGATGCCCGCCACCACCATGATGGTCACCCCTTGCTCCTGCAGAGATACCTCGGATGAGAGCAGCCGCCCGATGGCCTCCCACGCCAGCGCGCCCATTGCCACCAGCAGCAGCAAGGCGTTGGCAAACGCCGCCAGGATCGAGGCCCGCTTCCAGCCGTAGGTGTGGCGGGCATCCGGGCGCAGCCGACCTGCCAGCGCACCGCCCCAGGCCAGCACCAGGCCGGCCACGTCGCTCAGGTTATGTCCGGCATCGGCCAGCAGGGCCAATGAGTTGACGCGCCAGCCATAAAACGCCTCGATGGCGACAAAGACGATGTTGAGCGCAATGCCGATGGCAAACGCGCGGTTGAAGTTGGCCGGGGCATGGCTGTGGTCGTGTTCTGCACTCATCTATTTACTGGCTTTTTTCGGGGCCACGCAGCGCCGCGTTCAGTTGATCGACCAGCAGCGCCCAGTCGGCATCCTGGGCGACTGCTTCGCTCAAGAACGTCCTTTGCGCTGGCGTCCAAAACGGCGCGTCTGACAACTTCACACTGGTGGCCAGCGGTGTGTGCGCCGCCAGAAATTCACGAATGTCTGCATCGTCACACGGGAGGCCCAGCTGGGCGAAGAGATCGCTGAAATGGTTGATCGACTTGTTCATGGCGTGACCTTTTGTAGATTCAAAGTCTGATTAAACCTCAGCTGCTGCGCGGGCCTCAAGCCAGGGTCAAATTCTGCCCGGTGAGCCGCTTGACCAGGCCTTGGGTCAGACGATTGACGATGCCATAGACGGACAACTGAGGGTTGGCGCCAATGCTGGTCGGGAACAGAGAGCCGTCATGAATCGACAGGTTGTCCAGCTGCCAATGCAGGCCGTCCGGGCGCGTCACACCGAGCGCCTCGGTGCCGGCCAGGCCGCAGCCCCCCATCACATGCGCACTCACCACCTTGGTCAGCAGCGGCTGCATGGCAAGCGCCTGCACCGCCTGCTGGCCCTCGGCCCAACTGTTGTAGGGTCGGGCCGCCTCGTGCATCGGCAACACCTGGCGGGCACCGGCGGCAAACTGGATTTCCATCATGGCCAGCAGGGCCCGGCGCGCCCCGGCCATGACAAAGTCGGTGAGGGGGTAATCCAGCTCGGGCGAGCCGTCGCCACGCAGCTTGACCTGGCCACCGGCTGCTTCCTCATGAAAACCGTCGCGCAGCAGCGCCAACAGCACATGGGTATGAGGAAACTGCGCCAGCATATCGGCCTGCTGCTGGCCGTAGCCAAACACGGTGGAGGCAAAGATCACCGGGTGCAGCGGCGGTGCTTCCAGCTTGAAGCCAATGGGACCGTCAATCGGCTGGGTGGCCAGAAAATGATCGGTGTAAATGGATTGCGGCGCCCCGGCCCAGGCCTCTACCTTTTGACTCATGATGGCCGCGGACATCACCACCGGATGCAAAAAAGTGCGCCGACCCAGGCGACCATTGGGATCAGGCGCCTTGGAGCGCAGCAGCAAGGCGGGCGAGTTGATCGCGCCGGCTGCCAGCACAAAGTGCTTTGCTATTATTATTGTAGTGCTTGAGGCAGATTCGACGGGGGCTCCGTTCGGTTTGACCGCAATACAGCGGAGCGACTGCACGCGCCCGTTGACCAGCTCAAACTGCTCGGCCCGGGTTTCCACCAGCAAGGTGGCGCCCAACTCCAGCGCCTTGGGTAGGGTGGTTACCAGCATCGATTGCTTGGCATTGGTCGGGCAGCCCATGCCGCAGGAGCCCAGATTCCAGCACCCCTTGACGTTGCGGGCAATCGCCGCCGCCGGGATGCCCAGCCGGGCGGCACCGCGGCGCAACAAGTCATTGTTTTCATTCGGCGCCACCAGCCACGGGCCCATGCTCAGTCGCGTCTCGGCCTGCTGAAAATACGGCGCCAAGGCATCGTTGGTGTAATCAGGCAGGGCAAATTTCTGTTGCCAATAGCTCAACGTGTCCATCGGCGTTCTGAAAGAGCTGGTCCAGTTGACGGTGGTGGAGCCGCCCACGCAGCGCCCCTGCAGAATCGTGATGGCTTTGTCGGCGGTTTTGCGGCCGGCGCTTTCCTGGTACAGCGCGGGGTAGGCCTCGGCCTCCTTCTGGTTGAAGTCGCTGCTGCTCTTGAGCGGTCCCTCTTCAATGATCACCACCTGGAGACCCGCGCGCGCCAGCAGTTCTGCACTGACGCCGGCGCCGGCGCCCGAGCCAATGATGGCCACATCGCAGACAATTTTCTCGGGCCGGGCGCCGTGCGCGCCGCCCAGCACTTTCCAGCCACGTTTTAATCCGTCGCGGATCGGATCCTGCAAACTGCTCATAAATACGGAATGCCTCGGTTTAGGGTTGGTTTAAATCTTCAGCGGGCCGGGATAGCCCAGCGCGGGCCAGGTGCTGGTGCCTGAAAAGTAGGCTGCGCCCACGATCTCATGCAGCGCCTGGTAGCTTTGCAGACGCAAACCCAGGCGCGAGCTGCGCATCGACTGCAAGGCCTGCTGCACCTCAACCACGCTGGCGCTGCGCCAATCAGGCGCCAGCCCAGCCAGCGTACGCCGGCCAACGTTGGTTCCCAGCAGGGCGAGCAGTTGCGACAACTCCGCCTGCGCATGGGGCGGGAGCGCCTGCACCAGCGCATCAACGCGCTCGATCAGGCTTGAGAGCGCCGCTTGGCGTTCTGCGGGCTCATTGGGCAGGGTGCCGTCAAGAATGGCGCGCCCCACGCTGGTGAACACCTCCTGCGCGCCCGGGCTCAAGCGCCCCTGCTGCAGGCCGGGCTGCAGCAAGGCCACCGTACCACCCGCCAGAATCAGCACCGTGGCCGATACCGCCCCCAACTTCAACCAGGTTCGTCTTTGCATGACTGGAATATCTCACGCAAAAGTGCGCTATTTTTAGAGCCTGGCACCTAGGTAGACTCAGGGTTTATATGGAAGCGACCAACATCATCCGCGACGCGGTCACGCGCGTCAACGCACTGCGACAAAGTGCCATCGACGACCCCGCACTCGCACGCGCCATCAGCGCCGTCAAGCGGCTGCAAGCGCGCCGCTTTGCCGGGACTTATGCTGATCTGTTGCAGTCCGAACAGTACCGGCCGGCGGCCACGTTCTTTCTTGAGGAGCTGTACAGCGAGAAAGACTACACCCTGCGCGATGCGCAGTTTGCGCGCATTGCCAGTGGACTGGAGCGGATTTTCCCGCAGCAGGTGGTGCAAACCGCGGTGTCGATGGCGCGCTTGCACCACCTGACGGAAGAGCTCGATCTGGCCATGGCCCAGAACTGGCTCAGCCACGGTGCGCTGGGCGAGGCGGCGCGCTACGTGGCCGCCTGGCGCACTGTGGGCCGGCCTGCGGACCGGAACCTGCAACTGGCCACGGTGCTGGCGGTGGGCCAGGAACTCGACCGCCTCACGCGCACCCCGGGCCTGCGCATGATGCTCAAGATGATGCGCGGCCCGGCCCGCATGATGGGCCTTAGCGCGCTGCAGCAATTTCTGGAATCAGGCTTTGACACCTTTGCCGCCATGGGACGCAAGGGCGACGGCGCCCGTCATTTTCTCGACACCGTGCGCGAGCGTGAGGCAGCACTGATCGCGCGGCTGTTTGAGCGTGATGCTGTCGCGTGCGAGACCGAAATCAGTCAGATACTGGGGCAAGCCCTGTAGGGCTGGAGGCCACTCTGGCTCAAAATCAGCGCCAGGAGAACCCCATGGAAAAGATCTGGCTCAAGAGCTATCCCCCCGGCGTCGCGCATGACGTCAACCCGGAGCAATACCAGTCGCTGACGCAACTGCTGGAAGAATCGTTCCGCAAGAACGCCACCAGTCACTTTGCTGTCTGCATGGAAACTTGGATGAGCTATGGCCAGCTCGACCAGCTCTCAAGCGCACTGGGCGCCTGGCTGCAAAGCAAAGGCCTGGCCCCGGACGCGCGGGTCGCGATCATGCTGCCCAATATCCCGCAGTTTCCGGTGACGATGGCGGGCGTTTTGCGCGCCGGCTACACCTGCGTCAACGTCAACCCGCTGTACACCGCGCGCGAGCTGAAGCACCAACTGCAGGACTCCGGTGCGAGCGTGATTGTGGTGCTGGAGAACTTTGTCGCCACCCTGGCCGAAGTGATCGACCAGACCCCGATTCAGCATGTGGTGGTGGCCTCCATGGGTGACTTGCTGGGTTTTTGGTACGGCCAGTGGATCACGTTTGCCGTGCGCCACCTCGCCAAAATGGTGCCGCCGTACAAGCTGACCCTGACAGACGGCCGCACCGCCACCTCGTTCAAGCAGGCGCTCGCCAAGGGGGCCGCGCTGCCCTTCAAGTCGGCGCCGAGCACGCTCGATTCCATTGCCTTCTTGCAGTACACCGGCGGTACCACGGGCTTAAGCAAAGGCGCCGTGCTGACACACCGCAACATCGTGGCGGCCGTGTTGCAGGCCGAAGCCTGGTCCACCCCGGCGCTGGCGCGTATCGGTGACATCCGCCAGGCCAACAGCATTGCCGCGCTGCCGCTCTATCACATCTACGCCCTGACCCTGTCGTTGCTGACGATCCGCTGGGGTGCGCAGCTGACGCTGATTCCGAATCCGCGTGATTTTGCGGGCTTCATCGCGACGCTCAAAAAGCGCCCGTTTCATTCCTTGCCGGGGGTGAACACCCTGTTCAACGCACTGCTGCAGCAGCCGCAATTCAAAACCGTGGATTTTTCCCATCTCTGCATCTCCCAGGCCGGTGGCATGGCAGCCTCGGCAGGCACCGCCAAACACTGGCTGGAAACCACCGGCTGCCCGATGGTGGAAGGCTGGGGCATGAGTGAGACCTGCGCCATTGGCACCAACAACCCGGCGCTGGGCCAGGAGTTCTCCGGCAGCATCGGCCTGCCACTGCCGGGCATTGACATCGCCATCAAGGACGACGAGGGCCACTCCTTGGCGCTCGGTGCCGCCGGAGAAATCTGCATCCGGGGTCCGAATGTCATGACCGGCTACTACCGCCAGCCCGAAGAAAACCGGCACGCGTTCACCTCGGATGGCTTCCTGCGCACCGGGGACGTCGGCATCATGGATGAGCGCGGCTATACCAAAATTGTGGATCGCAAGAAAGACATGATTCTGGTCAGTGGCTTCAACGTCTTCCCGAGTGAACTGGAAAATGTGATTTCACTGTGCGCTGGCGTGCTGGAGTGCGCCGTCATCGGGGTGCCCGATGAGAAGCAAGGCGAAGCCATCAAGGCCTTTGTCGTCAAGGACAACCCGCTGCTGGTCGAAGAAGACGTGGCGCGCTATTGCCAGCAGAATCTGACCGGCTACAAGCGCCCCAAATACATTGAGTTCCGCGACGAATTGCCCAAATCGAATGTCGGTAAAGTGCTGCGGCGCGAGTTGCGCTCGGGCAAATAGACCACGCCCAAGAATCAAGACTTCTCGCTCCTGAAAAAATAGCTGGTTACGCACGTTCCATAAGGGCTAGAGGCTGATTTGGCCTATAAACTCTAACGTGAAACAACCGCCAACCACCGTTCGCGGCGCGGGTGCCACGCCAACAAAACAAGTGGTGTACCCAAGCGGTGGGTACATCACCGGAAATCCTGATGGACTTTGCCGCGTCGCTGACAGGTGTCATTGAGCGTACGACCGTCCTGCTTCTTGCTGGCAAACAGGTTCGGGTCATTGAAGACGACGAAGCGATCACGACACAGCAGGCCGCAGACTTGCTTAACGTCTCGCGTCCACACCTGGTCAAATTGCTTGACCGGGGTGACATCCCGCCCTTACCCAAAGTGGGTCGCCATCGTCGAGTTGCACGCGCCAGCGTCCTCAAATACAAACGTACCCGTGATGCCCAACGGGAATCAGCTCTCAAGGAACTCGCTGCGCTCTCCCAACACCACGGACTTGGCTATTGAGCATGACACCGGTTGTCGTGCTGGACGCTTAAAGGCAAGCACCTGACCCCATGACCACGTATTCCATCCTTTTCGTTTGCATGGGCAACATCTGCCGAAGCCCTACCGCCCATGGTGTGTTCCGACAGATGGTGATCGACCAAGGTTTGAGCGCATGGGTCAAAGTCGATTCAGCGGGCACGCACAATTACCACCCTGGTAGCCCGCCTGATGAGCGATCCCAAGCACACGCGGCGAAACGTGGTTATGACCTTTCAGATTTGCGTGCCCGGCAGATTCAAGATGCAGACTTTGAGCGCCACGACTTGATTTTGGTGATGGACATGGGCAACCTGACGCTGGTGCTGGAAGAATGCCCGCAAGCGCACCAACACAAGGTTCGCCGCCTCACGGAGTTTTGTTTGCAGCACAACAGTACCGTCGTGCCTGATCCGTATTACGGCGGCAAGACCGGCTTTGAGGACGTGCTTGATTTGGTGGAAGATGCTTGCGAGGGGTTGATTCTGCACATCAAAAAGCAGCGGGGTTGACGGGCATGGCTTTATGGCGCGGGCGAAAGCCAGCGCCAGATTCCAGTCACTGGATGACTACGATTTCGAGGGTTCGGTAGATGACACGACAGGGCATTATGTCAAGTCAAGTTGGGACTTTGGAAGATTCGGCCACTGGCTCTAACATGGTTTATCTGACGTCGGCCATCAGATATGACACACAGAAAGCCCGTCTTGTGTCTGTTGCAGTAATCATCTTGTCCAGTTGAAGCCATCGGCGCGCGGTTAGTGCAACATCCTTTCTGTAATTTCCCCGAGCAGTGAAACCGGCGGGTTGTGCGGTTTCTGGTTTTGGGATTTTTAAAATCAGGCCCCTGCCAGGCCGCCGGAGGCATTCCCCCCGCAGTCTGGTGCTTGCCTTGAC
>JANYHL010000045.1 GCA_025359085.1 Gammaproteobacteria bacterium | reverse complement strand
ACCATCAACATTTTCAACATTGCCAAGATCGCGTCCGAGGTGCGGGGCGGCAAAGCGCCGCGCATCAAGCGGCTGAGCGAGTACATCGGCCAGAGCTATTTTGACTACCTGGCTGGTCTGCCCGACCTGGTGCTGCTGATGGACGAGTCGCACCGCTACCGCGCCAGCGCCGGGGTGCGGGCGATCAACGAACTGCGGCCCTTGATGGGGCTGGAGCTGACGGCCACGCCTTTAGTGGAAACCACCAAGGGGCCGGTGCCGTTTAAAAATGTGGTGATGGACTACCCGCTGGCCAGAGCCATGGAGGACGGTTTTGTGAAAGAGCCGGCGGTGGTCACGCAGCGCAACTTTGACGCCAAAAGCATGCCGCTCGAAGAGGTGGAGCGCGTCAAGCTGCAAGACGGCGTGCGCATGCACGAGGCCACCAAAGTCGAGCTGAAAACCTATGCCCGCACCCATGGTGTGAAAGAAGTCAAGCCCTTCATGCTGGTGATTGCGCGTGACACGACGCACGCGGGCGCCTTGCTGGCATGGCTACAGTCCGACGCCTTTTTTGGCGGGCGCTATAACCGCAAGGTGATTCAGGTGGACAGCAGCAAGAGCGGCGCGGAGGAAGAAGAAATGATTCGCCGTCTGCTGGCGGTGGAAAGCGTGGACGAGCCGACCGAAATCGTGATTCACGTCAACATGCTGAAAGAAGGCTGGGACGTGACCAACCTTTACACCATCGTGCCGCTGCGAGCGGCCAATGCGCGCACGCTGGTCGAGCAGTCGATTGGCCGGGGCCTGAGGCTGCCGTATGGCAAGCGCACCGGCGTGGCGGCGGTGGACCGGCTTAACATCATTGCGCACGACCGCTTTCAGGACATCATTGACGATGCGAACCGGGCCGACTCGCCAATCAAGCTCAAAACGCTGATTCTGGACGCTCCGGATGCAGGCGACCAGCGAATACAGAGCCTGACGGTGCAGTCCAATCTGACGGGTGCGCTGGGGCTGAATCAGGCTGAGGGCGCGCCTGAACCTGGTGATACGGCCGCCCAGGCTGCGGCCAGCGGCTTGCCAGTGGTGGCATCGATGTTCACCACCCCGCAAGAGCGGCAAGCGGCTGCCGTGGTCATGGAAGTGCTGGCGCAATACGAAGTTCGACCGCAGGATGCGCCCACGCGGCAAGCCTTTCTGACGCCTGAACTGCAGGCCCGCATTGCCGAGGCGGTGAAGGAACGTCTGCCGCCGGTGCAGTCCAGCTTTTTGGAAGGTATCGCGGGCGCGGATGCGCCGCCCGAACTGGATTTGGCGGACGTGGTGCGCCGCACGGTGAATGTGGTGGTGAAGCAGACGATTGACATTCCGCGCATTGCCGTCGTGCCCCGGGGCGAGGTCACCAGCGGCTTCAAACCCTTCACGCTGGATGTCGCCGGGCTGCATCTGCAGCCCAAAGACCGTTCGCTGGTCGGCCAGACGCTGCGCACGCATGAGCAGTTCACCTTGTCGGCGCAAAGCGGCGTTGCCGAGCGGCGGCTGGAAGACTACATCGTCCATGCCCTGATCGACTTTGACGACATTGACTACTGCACCCACGCCAGCTTGCTATACGACCTGGCCGGGCAAATGGTGGCCCACCTGCAAAGCTATTTGCCAGACGCCGACGAGGTACGCAATGTGCTGGACCTGGACCGGCAGCTGATTGCCAAAAACATCCATGCGCAAATGATGGGCCACTTTTACGAGTCGGCGACCGATTACGCCGTCGAGGTGCGGCGCGGTTTCACGGCGTTGAAAGAGCCCACCTACACTGTGAGTGCAGCCCAGCCGGTGCGCGACTATCGCCATACGCTGGACGAGCCGAGCCGCATCAAGCAAATGGTGTTTGGCCATTTTTCGCGCTGCTTGTATCCGCTGCAAAAGTTTGACTCGGACACCGAGCGCCGCTTTGCCGTGATTCTGGAGCGCGATGCCGACAAGTGGTTCAAGCCGGCCAAGGGGCAGTTTCAATTGTTTTACAAACTGGGCGTAGAGCATCCCGAGTACGTGCCCGACTTTGTGGCGGAAACCGCGCATTTCATGCTGCTGGTGGAAACCAAGGCGCGCAACGAAATGGGCGCCGAAGATGTCAAGGCCAAGGCCGAAGCGGGCGCGGTTTGGTGCCGGCACGCTACCCGCCACGCCCACACGGTTGGTGCCAAGCCCTGGAAATACCTACTGGTGCCGCACGACCAAGCCACCGAGGACAAGCGCCTCCCAGACTTTTTCAGCTTTGAAGTGCCTGCACAACCGTCTGCCACCTAAGCAACTCTAAAATATCATTAAAAAAGTGATTTTTCGCACGCCCCTATTGGGTTTGTAGCTACTATTTTAGTAGCATCGCTCGGTGTACCATTGGCTTTTCAACCGCTGGTTTTGCTGTGCCTCCTTTTACAGTTTCTTCTGCCCAGCCCACGCTCCTGGACGTGCTGAACCAGGTCTTTGGCTACAGCGACTTTCGCGGGCCGCAACAAGCCATCGTCGAGCACGTTGTGGCGGGCGGCGATGCGCTGGTGTTAATGCCTACCGGCGGCGGCAAGTCGCTGTGCTACCAGATTCCGGCCATCGTGCGGCAAAACGCCGGCCATGGCGTGACCATCGTGATTTCGCCGCTGATTGCGCTGATGCACGACCAGGTCGGCGCGCTGCTTGAAGCTGGCGTGTCGGCGGCGTTTTTGAACTCAACCCAAACATTTGACGAAAGCAGCGCACTGGAAAAACGGCTGCTCAAGAACGAGCTGACGCTGCTGTACGCTGCGCCCGAGCGCATCAACACGCCGCGCATGAAGGGCCTGCTGGCCAGTCTGCACGAGCGCGGCCTGCTCAGTTTGTTTGCAATCGACGAGGCGCATTGCGTGAGCCAGTGGGGCCACGATTTCCGGCCCGAATACCGGTCACTCAGCCTGCTGCACGAGACTTTTCCCGACGTGCCGCGCATGGCGCTGACGGCCACTGCCGACCATTTGACCCGTCAGGACATGGTCGAGCGGCTCAGGCTTGAAGATGCCCGTGCGTTTGTCAGCAGTTTTGACCGGCCGAACATTCGCTACACCATTGTCGAAAAAACCGAGCCCACACGCCAGTTGCTGCGCTTTATTGAAACCGAGCACGAGGGCGAAGCCGGCATCGTGTACTGCCAGTCTAGAAAACGGGTTGAGGAAATTGCCGGCATGCTGGAAGGCGCGGGCGTGAAAGCCATGGCGTACCACGCCGGCCTGGACGCCAAATTGCGCCAGCAGCGGCAAGACCGCTTTTTGCGGGAAGACGGCATAGTAATGGTGGCCACCATTGCGTTTGGCATGGGTATCGACAAACCCGACGTGCGGTTTGTGGCCCACCTGGACATGCCAAAAAACATCGAAGGCTACTACCAGGAAACCGGCCGCGGCGGCCGCGACGGGCTGCCCGCCGACGCCTGGATGGTGTATGGCCTGCAAGACG
>JANYHL010000048.1 GCA_025359085.1 Gammaproteobacteria bacterium | reverse complement strand
TTCATCATGAAACGGGACGTGCGTTTGTTGCCATCGAAGAAGAATTGCTGCAAGGCACCGAACAGAAAGAAGGCGGCAGCTTTCTCGAAGGGCTGCTGCACCTCGCTTTGAAGCGCTTGCAGGCCGCTTGCAAAGACGCGGTTCAACTCAGGCGCACCGGGCAAGGTCGCCAGTGGCGTGTACCGTCCATGTTCACCCAGACCAACATCCGGCGTATAGCTGGTTTCTTCGCCTTCACCCCGGAAGTGACCCCACTCCAGCGCTTCATTGCGGGCAACAAGGCCATGCAATTCAGTGAATGTGGCTTTATCCAGTGAGAACTTGCCAGCCTTCACCAAAGCTAACAGATGCTTGGAGCTGGTCGCCAGATTGATAACCTGTTCCTGGTCAGAGATTTTCCGTCCGCCGATGGTCACGCCATCCAACAGGGTTTTGACTTCGGGGAAGGTGAACGGGTTGCCTTCGAGCACCGATGCATCCCAAACGAACTCCGGCAGCATGCGATGAAACCGGAAGGCCACTCGCTCGATGGAGTGAGTCGGCACCACACCAGGCACGATTGACCTGTTCCAGTGAAATCCGAGTGCAGAGAAGAGTTCCATATTTTTCCTTGAGCCCACAATGTAATCCGGTTTCATTGTAGCGAGACAAAGCAACTAATGCAACAACAAAATCCGGTTTTACGATAAAATTACGGAGAACTAAAAATCACCCGGAAACACACTCAAATCCGGATACCCATAATTTTTTGATTTGAATTAACGTGAAAGACAGTTTCCCTATGGCAAAAATAATCGTAGTGACCTCCGGCAAAGGTGGCGTGGGCAAGACCACCACCAGCGCCAGTTTTGCAGCCGGTCTGGCTTTGCGCGGGCATAAAACGGCGGTGATCGACTTTGACGTCGGCCTGCGCAACCTCGACTTGATCATGGGCTGCGAGCGCCGCGTGGTGTATGACCTGATCAATGTCATTCAGGGAGAAGCCAACCTGAACCAGGCGCTGATCAAGGATAAACAGTGTGACCACCTGTATGTGCTGGCCGCTTCACAGACCCGTGACAAGGATGCCTTGACGCAAGACGGGGTCGAGAAGGTCTTGAACGGCCTGGCCGCGATGGACTTTGAATATATTGTGTGCGACTCACCGGCGGGGATTGAAACCGGCGCCCTGATGGCGATGCATTTTGCCGACGAAGCGCTGGTGGTGACCAACCCCGAGGTGTCGTCGGTGCGCGACTCGGACCGCATTCTGGGTATGCTGTCAAGCAAGACCCGGCGCGGCATGCAAGGCCTGGAGCCGGTCAAGGAGCATTTGCTCATCACTCGCTACAACCCGGCCCGGGTTGACCAGGGCCAGATGTTGTCACTGGAAGACATCAAGGATATTTTGCGTATCAAACTCATTGGCGTCATTCCCGAGAGTGAAGCGGTGCTGCAGGCCTCCAACCAGGGCGTGCCGGCGGTGCACATGCAGGGCAGCGATGTGTCCGAGGCCTACAAGGACGTGATTGACCGCTTTTTGGGTGAAGAAAAACCCATGCGCTTTATCGACGCGCCCAAACCCGGGTTTTTAAAGCGGCTCTTTGGGGGGAAATAACACCATGTCCTTCTTCTCATTTTTTGTGGGCGAAAAGAAAAAATCCGCCAGCGTCGCCAAGGAGCGGCTGCAGATCATCCTGGCGCACGAGCGCAGCGGCCGCAACGCCTGCGCGCCCGACTACCTGCCTGCTTTGCAGCGCGAGTTGATGGCGGTCATCAGTAAATACGTCAAGATCAATCTAGCCGACATCAAGGTCAATGTGGAGCGCCAGGACAACCTGGAAGTGCTTGAAGTCAAGATTGAGCTGCCTGATTTGCGTTAGCCCGCCTTCGCCCCCTGAGCGCCACTCACACCGCTAGCGCCGCCTGCCATGCCTTACGCCCACACCATCGGCCTGCGGCGTTACCAGTTCGACGACTTGCGTACCTTGCTGGCGCGCGCCAGTCCAGCCCGCTCCGGCGACCGGCTGGCCGGTGTCATGGCGGCCACGGCGCAAGAGCGTGTCGCGGCGCAAATGGCCCTGGCTGAGCTGCCACTCACGCGCTTCCTGAGCGAAGTCATCATCCCTTATGAGATTGATGAGGTCACCCGCCTGATCATCGACACGCACAACGCAGCGGCCTTTCAGCTGGTCAGCCATTTCACGGTTGGTGACTTGCGCAACTGGCTGCTCAGCGACGGCGCCAACAGCCAGACTCTGGCGGCCCTGGCGCCGGGTTTGACGCCCGAAATGGTGGCCGCCGTCAGTAAGCTGTGCCGCCTGCAGGATTTGGTCTTGATTGCGCGCAAATGCCAGGTGCAGACGCGCTTTCGCAATACCCTGGGTTTGAGCGGCCGCCTGGCCACCCGGCTGCAACCGAATCACCCGACCGACGACCTGGCCGGCATTGCCGCCAGCCTGTTGGACGGCCTGCTGCACGGCAGCGGCGACGCGGTGATCGGCATCAACCCGGCCACCGACAACGTGGCGCAGGTGGTGCGCTTGCTGCAAATGCTGGCCGACGTGATTGCGCGCTACCAGATTCCAACGCAATCGTGCGTGCTGACCCATGTAACCAACACCTTGCAGGCGATCGAGCGCGGGGCACCGGTTGATCTGGTGTTTCAATCTATCGGCGGCACCGAGGCCACCAACACCAGCTTTGGCATCGATCTGGCGCTGCTTGCTCAGGCGCAGGACGCGGTACTGTCCCTGCAGCGCGGCGCGCTGTTTGCCGATGGCCAGCGCGGCGATCGCGTCATGTATTTTGAAACCGGCCAGGGCAGCGCCTTGAGTTCAGGCGCGCACCACGGCTGCGACCAGCAAACGCTGGAAGCCCGCGCTTACGCCGTGGCGCGCCATTTCAAGCCCTTGCTGGTCAACACGGTGGTCGGCTTTATCGGCCCGGAATACCTGTTTGATGGCAAGCAAATCATGCGCGCCGGGTTGGAAGATCATTTTTGCGGCAAGCTGCTGGGGCTGCCGATGGGGTGTGACGTCTGTTACACCAACCACGCCGAGGCCGATTCCGATGACATGGACGCGCTGCTGACGCTGCTGTGCGCGGCCGGTTGCAACTTCATCATGGGCGTGCCGGGCGCCGACGACATCATGCTCAACTACCAAAGCACGTCGTTTCACGATGCCCTGGTCATGCGCCAGATCATGGGCTTGCGCGCCGCGCCCGAATTTGAAGGCTGGCTGCAGCAAATGGGTATTTTTGCGCCGGGCGAACAATCCCGGCTGGCACCGGGCCTGGCACCACCCTTGGCGCCGGTGTGGCAGCGGCTGGGCAGCGTGTGATGCTGCCAAAGCCGCCCCAGCCGCCGTCACGGCTATTGCCGCCAGCCGCAGTGACCGAGTCGCACTGGCAGGCGCTGCGCCAGTTCACCCAGGCGCGCGTGGCGCTGGGTCGGGCCGGCCACAGCTTGCCCACCGCCGCCCACCTGGCGTTTCAACTGGCGCATGCGCAGGCGCGCGATGCGGTCCAGTTGCCGCTGGACAGCGTCGGTCTCGGCACGGCGTTGCAGGCGCTCGGGCTGCAATCACTGCTGCTGCACAGCGCGGCGGCGGACCGCACGACCTACCTGCAACGCCCCGACCTGGGTCGCCAGCTGGACGCCCGCTCGCACCAAACACTGGTCACCCAGGCGTTCCGCGGCAGCCCCGCGTTCGATCTTGCCTTGGTGGTTGCCGACGGCCTGTCAGCCCGGGCCGTGCATCAAAGCGCTGTCGCGCTGGTGGCCGCCACGCTGCAGCGCCTGCAAGCCGACCCTGAAGCGGCCTGGACGGTGGCGCCCATCGCCGTGGTTGAGCAGGCGCGTGTGGCCGTGGGTGACGAAATCGGCCAGACCCTGCGCGCACAAGCGGTGCTGCTGCTGATTGGCGAGCGCCCTGGTTTGAGCTCGCCCGACAGCCTGGGCGCCTACCTGACCTGGGCGCCGCGCGTCGGGCTGACCGACGCCAGCCGCAACTGCCTCTCCAACATCCGTCCGGCCGGCTTGTCGGTCGACGCCGCCGCCGCCAAACTGCATGCACTGCTGACCCAAGCCCGGCGACGCCAATGCTCGGGTGTGGCGTTGAAAGATGAGACAGATCCGTTGGCAGGCCTGGCGACAGCGGCGGAACGCGGCAACTTTTTGTTGCCCGGGCCCGGTTAAACCGAACTGAATTATTACTAAATTAATAGCTGCTAAAGCATATTGAACGCGGGCTAGAGCCCGGTTTATCCTATATTTTTCTGATGGGGCGCCGGCCTGGCATGGCGGCCCAAGGGCGCGGCATGACGCCCGTGGCGTGGCCCGGCCGAATTCCCCTTCAGCACCGGCGACCAGCGCTACCTCGTCGGAAAAGCCGACGGGGTGAAAAGCCCTGCAAGCTCTATGCCAAATACCCGCCAAGGCCAGAGCTGTTTAAACTCGCCCACTCAGGCTGACACCTGCAACGGTTTGCGCTGCGGGCTGTGCGGGTGTCAGAGAAAATGCGCCCCCGCGTTCGCGTGGCGCCAGTCAGAAAGATCACGAGTCAAACCGATGGCAGATCAGTTCATTGAATTCACGACCGACAAGCAGTTCGTCCGGCGCGTGCGCGAACTCAAGACGATTCGCGTGATGGTCGACATGTATTGTTCGCGTCACCATGGCGGCGCCCCGCTGTGCGCCGACTGCGCCGATCTGATGGACTATGCCGAGCGCCGTTTGCAGCGCTGCGTTTTTGGCGACGCCAAACCAAACTGCGCCAAGTGCGTCGTGCACTGTTACAACACCGATATGCGCGAAAGAATCAGGGTGGTGATGCGCTGGGCCGGGCCGCGCATGCTGCTCAGGCACCCGGTTCTGGGCATCAAGCATTTGCTGGCCGATCATCGGCCGGTGCCGCTGTTGCCGAGCAAGCGCGGGCTGAAAACGCCCGATACCGACTGAGCGCAGGGCGGGGCGCCAGATTCTTCGCGCCTGCCGTCGGCGCTACGTTGGCGGGCGCTCACTGCTCGGCATCCAGAAAAACAGTAACTATTAAAAAAATAGCTAACTACCAAATAAGGATGCGGGCTACAGCCTTATTTTGTCTTTAAACTCTTGGGCTTCCAGCGCTTCAGCAGCAGCGCGTTGCTCATCACGCTGACCGAACTCATCGCCATGGCGGCACCGGCCACCACCGGGTTTAGAAAACCCAGCGCGGCCAGCGGAATGCCCGCTACGTTGTAGGCAAAGGCCCAGAACAGGTTTTGCCGGATCTTGGCCACGGTGCGGTCGGAGATGTCCAGCGCAGCCGCCACCAGCGCCGGGTCGCCGCGCATCAGCGTGATGCCGGCCGCGTGCATGGCCACATCGGAGCCACCGCCGCCCACGTTGGCCATCGCCATGCCGACATCGGCGGCGGTCAAGGCCGGCGCGTCGTTGACGCCGTCGCCGACCATCGCCACGGTATGGCCGTCGCGCTTGAGTGCCAGCACCTGCGCCGCCTTGTCGCCGGGCAGCACCTCGGCGCGCACTTCGCCACTCTCAGGGCGCAAACCCAGACGCCGCGCCATCGCTTCGGCGGCGCCCTGGTTGTCGCCGGAAATCATCACGGTCTTGATGCCGCGCGCGCGTAAAGCGGCCAGGGCGGCCTGCGCGCCGGGTTTGGGTTCATCGGCAAACGCCAGCAGCGCCAGCACCTCGATCCCTTCGTTGTTTTCCGCGCTGGCTGCAGCCCGGCGCCGCGCCAGCAGCGACACGGTGGCCCCGCTGTCTTGTAGCGTCGCGGCAGGCGCCGCCAGGGCGCGCCAGTCGACCCCCAGCTCGTCCATCCAGCGCAGGCTGCCGATCAGGTAGGCTGGTTGCGCTGCCTCGCTGTCATCCGCCGCGCGCAGCTCGCCTTCGGTGCCGCGACCCGGCACCGAGCGCACCGTCACGGGCGCAGGGATGACCAAGCCGCGTTCGCGGGCCGCCGCCACCACGGCGCGCGCCAGCGGGTGTTCGCTGCCGCTCTGCAAGCTGGCCGCAGCCCCCAGCAGCGTCATTTCGTCGCCCCCGGCTACGGGTTGAAATGCCGTCAAACGCGGTTGGCCCACGGTCAGGGTGCCGGTCTTGTCAAACGCCACCAGATCCACCTTGTGCGCCAGCTCCAGCGCCTGCGCGTCCTTGATCAAGATGCCGTGTTTGGCAGCCACCCCGGTGCCGGCCATGATCGCCGCCGGTGTCGCCAGACCCAACGCGCACGGGCAGGCAATTACCAGCACCGTCACGGCGTTGATCACCGCCACTTCAAACGGGTGGCCGGTCAGCCACCAAGCCAACAGGGTGACCAGGGCAATAGCGAGCACCACCGGCACAAACACCGCGCTAACTTGATCGACCAGGCGCTGAATCGGCGCTTTCGCCGCCTGCGCGTCTTCCACCAGGCGGATGATCTGGGCCAGCACCGTCTCGCTGCCCACCGCCTTGACCTGCATCACGATGCGACCGTCGCCATTGATGGAGCCGCCGGTGAGCAGAGCGCCGGGGTCTTTGACCACCGGCAGCGGCTCGCCCGTCAGCATCGACTCATCAACCTGGGTCTGGCCCTCCTGCAGCACGCCGTCGGTTGGCAAGCGCTCGCCCGGTTTCACCACCAGCCGGTCGCCCACCAGCACTTCGGCCACCGGCACATCCACTTCGCCGTCAAGGCCGATCAAATGCGCGGTGGCTGGCCGCAGGCCATGCAGCGCCCGAATCGCCGACGTGGTCTGGCGCTTGGCGCGGGTTTCCAGCCACTTGCCCAGCAGCACCATGGTGACGACCACAGCCGAGCCCTCAAAGTACAGGTGCGGCATGACGCCCGGCGCGGCGTTCAGCCACAGCCACATCGACAGCAGCCAGCCCGCCGTGGTGCCCAGGGCCACCAACAAGTCCATGTTGCCGGCCCGATTCCTGGCTGCGTGCCAGCCCGCCTTGTAAAAACGCGCCCCCAGAATGAATTGCACCAGCGTGGCCAGCGCAAATTGCAGCCAGGCCGGCAGCATCCAGTGCCCGCCCACCAGGTTGCCCAGCATCGGCAGCACCAGCGGTGCTGACAGCGCCAAGCCGATCGCCACCGGCATGAAGCCCGCCCAGGGCGAGGCATCGGGGGCGTCGATGGCGGCGTCGGCGGCCACCGGCTCGTAACCGGCATCGCGCACCGCCCGGCGCAGCCGGGCCTCCATTTGCTCCGTCGGCGCATAGGCAATGCGCGCCGACTCGGTGGCCAGATTGACCGCCACACTTTGCACGCCGGGCACTTTTTTCAGGGCTTTTTCGACCCGCGCGACGCAGGAGGCGCAGGTCATGCCGCCAATGCCCATGTCCAGGGAGCCAGCGGAAACGGAGGGGATGGAAGCAGTATTCATGCCTTAAGCGTAATCCTTCCCATCATGGCAAGGTCAAGCCCTGAAATTGAGCATTGACCTTCCCACGGTGGCAGGGTTCAGGCTATGCTCTTTCATATTTAAAGGAGTTTTTCCGTGAACCAAACTTTTACCGTCACCGGCATGACCTGCGGCCACTGCGAAAAAGCCGTCACCCGCGCCGTGAAACAGGCCGACCCGCAAGCTGAGGTCAGTATCGACCGCGCCGCCAACAAGGTCGAAGTGCAGTCTGAACAGTCGCGCGAGTTGCTGGCCCAAGCCATTGCCGAAGAAGGCTACGTCGTCGCCGCATGAAATTGACCGCCCCGGCGCCGAGGGCGGTCGGCACGCTGGACGGCACGCTTTGGCCGGTCGCCATTGGCGTCGCAGCGCGCCTCTCGAAGGTGTCGGCCAAGATGGTGCGGCACTATGAATCGCTCGGGCTGCTGGCACCCGTGGCGCGCACCGACAGCGGTTACCGGCAATACAACGAGGCCGACGTGCGCACCCTGCAATTCATCAAGCGGGGGCGTGATCTGGGCTTTTCGATGGCCGAGATTGCCGAACTGGTGGGCCTGTGGCATAACCGCCAACGCGCCAGTGCCAGCGTCAAGCGCATTGCCCAGAAGCACCTGAGCGAGCTGGCGCACCGCATCAAAGCCCTGCAGGCGATGCAGCGTACCTTGTCCGCCTTGCTCGACCACTGCCACGGTGATGGGCGGCCAGACTGCCCGATACTGGACGATCTGGCAGGCACATGTTGCTAGTATTTTTATAGCATAATATCCATGTAATATAAGGGCTGGATCCATTTTTTGTCATGAACACATCCTTGCTTAGCCAGGCGCCAGCGCTATCAGGGCCGGCGTCCCTGACGGAGTCGGCTGGGCCCGTTTCATACTTTTGTCACCGAGGCGCGCTGTCATAGCGCGTCTAATGCAGCCATCAACAACCCTGACTGGAGTTCTTCATGAAAACAAACGAAGGCGGTATCGACCGTATCTTGCGCATCGTCGCGGGCTTGGCGCTGATTGGTTTGACGTTGAACGGCAATATTGGCGTCTGGGGCTGGCTTGGCGTGGTGCCGCTGGCCACTGGTCTGCTGGGCTGGTGCGCGCTGTACGCCCTGCTGGGCATCAATACCTGCCAGGTGAAAAGCAAAAACTGACGGTGGGGCCGGTGCGCCGCGCCAGACGGACGACTCCGCGGTGCACCCGGCGCTTCAACGTTCAGGGTGCGGCCTCAATGCGCGTCGTTACGTAAATGTGCCAGACCGCCATGAACATGGCGGCAATCAAAGGGCCGATGACAAAGCCGTTGATGCCAAACACCACCATGCCCCCGAGCGTGGTGATCATCACCACGTAGTCCGGCATGCGCGTGTCCTTGCCGACCAGAATGGGGCGCAACAGGTTGTCGATCAGGCCGATTACCAGCACGCCCCAGGCGGTCAGCGCCACGGCTTGCCAGAGGGCGCCGGTGATGAAGAAATAAACCGCCACGGGCAGCCACACCAAGCCGGCGCCAATCGCCGGTAGCAATGACAGAAAGGCCATCAACACCGCCCACAGCACAGCACCGCCGACGCCCAGGAACCAGAACGCCAGGCCGCCGAGCGCGCCCTGAATGAGGGCCACCAGCAAGTTGCCTTTCACCGTGGCCCGGATCACGGTGGTGAACTTGCTGATCAATTCTTTTTTATGCTCGGGGGCCAGCGGGATCGCGTTGCGCAGGGCGTGTGCCACGCCGTCGCCATCCCGGATCAGAAAGAACGCCAGGTACAAGGTGATGAACAGGCTGGTGACGAATTCAAAAGTGAGCTGTCCCACGCCCAGCGCCTGGGAGGCGAAGTATTGGCTGCCTTGCGCCAGACCAGCGGCCAGCCGACGTTGCAGGGTGGCGAAGTTGACCAGTCCGACGCGGTCCAGCAGCGCTGTGATCCAGTCCGGCAGGGCGTTGAATACACCCTGGAAGTAAACTCCCGGATTCACCTCACCCGATTGCAACTGCTGATAGAACAAGGCCGCTTCGCGCGCCAACGCGGCGGTGAGCAGCGCAAACGGCAAAACAAGGACCAGCACGATGACCAGCAGCGTCAGCAGGGCGGCTTGGGTGCGCCGCCATTTGAGCCGTGCCAGCAGGCGCCGGTACACCGGCGTGAACAGCAGCGCGATGATGGCGCCCCACATGATGGCGCCGTAGAACGGCAGCAAGATCCAGCCCAGCGCCAGAGTCACCACCACCATCAGCGGCAACAACGCGCGGTTTGCAAAGGCAGCGGTGGCTTGTTCGTCGGTAGGGATCATGGGGTCTTCTTGGGAGCACGCCGGGATCGGCGCCGCCATCGTAGCAGTCTCAAGCCCCACCGCGCCGCCGTGTTGGGGCGCCTCAAGGACGCCTGCTGACCCGAGCAGTCACGCGCAGGCCGACAGCCCATCTCAGCGCGATAGCGCCCCGAGCTTGTCCAGCAAGGCCTTTGCAGCGGGCTCTGACGAGGCCGGGTTTTGCCCGGTGATCAGCAGGCCGTCGGTCAGCACATAGGGCTGCCAGTCCGCTCCTTTGGAATAGTGGCCGCCGTTGGCCTTGAGCATGTCTTCCACCAGGAACGGCACCACACTGGTCAAGCCGACCGCGGCTTCCTCGGTGTTGGTGAAGCCGGTCACCGACTTGCCGTGCACCACGGACTTGCCATCAACCGTCTTGGGGTGGCGCAGCACGGCCGGCGCGTGGCAGACAGCGACGACCGGCTTGCCGGCGGCCAGCATGGCTTCAATCAGCGCAATCGAAGTGGCATCTTCGGCCAGATCCCACAAGGGACCGTGACCACCGGGGTAAAACACCGCGTCAAACTCGTCCGCGTTGACCGCGCTCAGCTTGTGCGTGCTGGCCAGCAGCGCCTGGGCGGCGGGGTCGGCCTTGAAGCGCTCGGTCGATTCAGTCTGGGACGCGGCATCGTCACTCTTGGGGTCCAGCGGCGGCTGGCCGCCCAGCGGCGACGCCAGCGTGATGGCGGCGCCGGCGTCCTTGAAGGCGTAATAAGGCGCGGCGAACTCTTCCAACCAAAAGCCGGTTTTGGCGCCGGAGTTGCCAAGTTGGTCGTGTGAGGTCAGAACCATGAGAATCTTGTTCATGTTGTTGCTTTCAGTGTGTTGATGAACGGTTGGGGAAATGGATGCGTGGCGCGATCAGTCTTGCGCCACGCGCACGATCAGTTTGCCGAAGTTCTTGCCTTCGAGCAGGCCGATGAAGGCCTGCGGCGCGTTCTCCAGGCCGTCGACGATATCCTCTCGCACCTTGATCTTGCCCGCCGCCAGCCACTGGCTCATGTCTTTGGCGAACTCGAGGTAGCGGTGACCGTAGTCGTCAAAAATGATGAAGCCTTGCATGCGAATGCGTTTGGTCAGCAGGGTGCGCAGCAACAGCGGGCTGCGGTCCGGGCCTTCGGGCAGCGCGGTGGCGTTGTACTGCGCAATCAGGCCGCACACCGGCACCCGGGCGGCCGCGTTCAGCAGCGGCAGCACGGCGTCGAACACCTTGCCGCCGACATTTTCAAAATAAACGTCAATGCCCTGGGGGCAGGCAGCCGCCAGCAGTGCCGCCAAGTCCGGGCGGTGGTGGTCAATGCAGGCGTCAAAGCCCAGTTCTTGCACCGCCGAGCGGCACTTGTCCGCACCCCCGGCGATGCCGACCACGCGGCAGCCCTTGAGCTTGGCGATTTGCCCGACCACGGCGCCGACCGCGCCGGTGGCTGCGGCCACCACCACGGTTTCACCGGCCTTGGGCGCGCCGATGTCGAGCAGCCCCATGTAGGCGGTGAAGCCGGGCATGCCCAGCACGCCCAAGGCGTAAGAGGGGCGGGCCAGGGCCGGGTCAAGCTGGGTCAGGCCAGTGCCATCGGACACGGCGTAGTCTTGCCAGCCGGTGTAGGCCAGCACCCAGTCGCCCACGGCAAAGCCGGCGTGCTGGCTGCCTTGCACGCGGCAGACGGTGGCGCCGACCATCGGCGCGCCCACAGCGACCGAGGCGGCGTAGCTGGCGGCGTCACTCATGCGGCCACGCATGTAGGGGTCGAGCGACAAATACACGGTGCGCAGCAGCAGCTGGCCCGGCCCGATGCTCGGCACGGTGCTGTTTGCGAGCTGGAAGTTGGCTGCGGTGGGCGCGCCGACGGGGCGCGCGGCGAGCTGGACCTGGCGGTTGATGGTTGTGCTTTGGGACATGTGACTTGCTTTCAAGGAAGGAGGGTTGGAGGCGTGATTTAAAGCGCCGCTTCCAGCACGCGGCGGCTCACTGCGGGGGTTATGTCGCCGCGCTCACTGAGCTTGGTCATGCCATGCGCTTCCAGCTGACGGACCACCACCTCAATGGCGTCCGCCCCCAGCCCATAGGCGCTCAGTCGGGTCGCAATGCCCATGCGCTCAAAGAAGTCGCGGGTTTGGTCAATCGCGGCCGTGATGCGCTCGTCATCGCTACCCGTGCGGATGCCCCAGACG
This sequence comes from Gammaproteobacteria bacterium, assembly GCA_025359085.1. Lineage (GTDB taxonomy): Bacteria > Pseudomonadota > Gammaproteobacteria > Burkholderiales > Burkholderiaceae_C > Rhodoferax. The sequence continues at coordinate 53,211 of JANYHL010000048.1, read as the reverse complement.
CGCTCGCCGTACTGCAGCAGCTTGTCGTGTTTTTGCACGCGGCGTTCGTTCAACATCGCCGGCAACACGATCGCCAGCGTGCGCGCGTGGTCGATATTGTGCAGCGCCGTGAGCTCGTGGCCGATCATGTGCGTCGCCCAGTCTTGCGGCACACCGGCCCCAATCAAGCCATTCAGCGCGAGAGTGGCCGCCCACATCAGGCTGGCGCGGTCGTCATAGTCGGGCTCGGCGGCGGCCAGCAGGCGCGGCCCAATGTCAACCAGCGTTTGCAGCAGGCTCTCGGCAAAGCGGTCTTGCAGCGGCGCGTTCACCGGGTAGGTCAGGTATTGCTCGACGGTGTGCACAAAGGCGTCGACCACGCCGTTGGCCAGTTGCTGCGGCGGCAGCGTGTAAGTCTTGGTCGGGTCCAGCACCGAGAACAAGGGGAACAGCAGGCGGCTGCGAAACGGCAGCTTGGCGCCGATGTCACGCCGGGTGATGACCGAGCCGTTGTTCATCTCGGAGCCGGTGGCGGGCAGGGTCAGCACCGTGCCAAAAGGCAAGGCGCTCTTGATGTTGCGCCCGCCCTTGAGCAGAATGTCCCACGCATCGCCTTCAAACGGAACTGCCGCGGCGATAAATTTGGCGGCATCAATCACCGAGCCACCACCGACCGCCAGCAGAAAATCAAAGCCGCCATCGCGCACCTGCTGCACCGCCTGCATCGCGGTGTCGAAGCTCGGGTTGGGCTCGATGCCGCTGAAGGTAGCGTGCTGGCGTGTGCCCAGGGTCTGACGCACCTCAGCCAGCGTGCCGGTCTTTTCAGCGCTGGCGCCACCGACCAGAATCAGGACTTTGGCGCCGGCGGGCACGAGCTTGGTGAGATCGACGATTCTGTCTTTGCCGAAAACTATCTGGGTGGGGTTGTAAAAATCAAAGTTCAGCATGGCAGTCCTTGTAGTGGTGGAGGTTGGTTTAAGGTGAAAGAGTGGTAAAAGTAGACCGGTCGGCTAGTAAATTGAAAGAAAAAATTGAGTTGAAATGCCTTCTTAAATGCTGGAGGGACCGAGCAGCAATTCGGTGCTGCGCAGGGCATGCTCAAACGGACTGCCATCGCGGCGCAGCTTGGCCAGCAGACTGGCGCCGAGCCACAACTCGTACAGGGTGAGGGCGGTTGCGTCGGCCACAAGGGCGCACGGCACGGAGCCATCGACACGGGCTTCTTGCAGGCACTGGGCGAGGCGCTGCACGACCCGGTCGGTGCCGTCGCGCAAGGTCAGGCGCATGGTCTCCGAGATATCGGCCACCTCGGCGCTGAGCTTGACGATCAGGCACTTGGCCCCCGCTTGAGGCTCGGCGCAGTCAGCGCCGGCAATGCCGCACTGCGTGACGTTCCAGTAAGACCAGTAGCGCATCAAACGCGCCCGAGCCGGTGTTCCGTCGGACTGCAGCAAGGCATCCAGCTGTCCCAGGTAGCGCTCCATATAGCGAGCCAGCAACTCCTCGCCAAAGCGTTCTTTCGAGTTGAAGTAATGGTAGAACGAGCCCTTGGGGACACCCGCCACGCTCAGGATCTCGGCCAGCCCGACGCCGACAAAGCCTTTGCTCGCGACCAGGCGCTCGCCGCAATCGAGGATGTGGTGTTTGGCGCCGGATTGATCAATAAGCATGGCGTGATTATGTCACAAGTAGACCGGTCGTCTAGTGTTTTGCAGGTTCAGTTGAAGCGCCCCCACTGAATATCGGCTTGTTGCCAAAACCCGCCAGGGAGCGCTTGCTCTGCCTGGCCGATCAGGCCAATGCCACTTCGCCGCCCAGCGCTTCCAGCAAATCGGGCAGCAGTTTGCGCAGTTCACCCGTCGCAATGGCGGTGTCGGCGTCAAAGCCATCGTCCTTGCCCGCAGCGGTGCCTTCGAACACCACTTCCAGAAACGTCAGTTTCTTGAGTTGCAGGCCCTCGGTCAGGACAAACGACACGCGGCTGTCCCAGGTGAGTGCCAACCGCGTCGGCAGCTTGCCGCCGGCAACGTGCTGTTTGACTTCCTCGGTGTCGAGCGGGTGGCGCGCATAGCGCACCACCGCCTTGGATTCATCGGCTGCCTTGAGCTCGCACTCCCGGTCCACCGTGAAGCCGGTCGGCGGCTCCTGGCTGAGCAGCCACTCGGACATGGCGGCTGTGGGCGAGACCTGGGTGTTGAGCAGTGTCACCGCCAAGCCGGGGAGGGACTTCACCAGCATCGTCACCACTTCATCGGCGCGCGCTTGACTCGACGCATCGATCACCAGCCACCGAGCCTGCGGATCGATCCAGACCAGAACCGTGGCCTGCTTGGTAAAGGCCAGCGGCAAAAGCTCCAGCCGGATGTCATCCTTCAGGTCGCGGGTTTCCTTCTTGCCTGGTTTGCGCCCGGTGCTGGCTTCAATCTGGGCCACCCGCTCCTTCACTTTGCGCGTCACCACCGAGCCCGGCAGGGCACGGGTTTCCACCATCAGTTTAAGAATCAATTGACCATTCACGGCTTCCAGCAGCGGGCCATGCGCTTCGCCGCGGGGCTCGATCCAGCCAACTGATTTCTCCTGCGAGGCGCCACATTCGATAAAGCGGTCGGACACAAGACCCTCCTCGATTTGGGCCACGGTGGCAGACCAGCCCGCCCCGATTTGATACACAATTACGTTTTTGAACACTTGCACTCTTTCCAAAAAAATTCAATTTCTGCGACGTCGATCATCCCATCAAATGACGTATCAATCATGTAACTTAACTTTACAAAAGCGCGGGTCGGCGTCATGCAAACGATACACTGGGAGCGCAAACTCTCATACAACCTGATGCCAAGTTCTGCGCGTCAGACCCATCTTTAAGGAGATACCCATGAAATCATTGTTTAAACCGGTGTTGCTCGCTGGTGTGTTGGCGACGGCCGCTTTCGCCGCTTTTTCCCAGATGCCGGCCGCTGGCCAGGACTGCATGATGGGCCAAGGCGGAATGCATGGCGGTATGGAAGGCGCACCCATGGGCAATATGAACCCCGCCAAAATGCAGGCTCGCATGGACCAGCGTGCTGCCGCACTCAAAGCGCAGCTCAAGCTCAGTCCCGCCCAGGAGGCTGCGTGGACCACCTTTACCGCGGCCATGAAGCCCCCGGCGGCCATGATGGCCAATCGTCCCGATCACGCTGCACTCGCCACCCTGCCGACTCCCGAGCGCATTGACAAAATGAAGGCGTTTCACACCCAACGCATGGCCGACATGAGTGCCGCCATGTCGCAACGTGGCGAAGCCGCCAAAGCTTTTTACGCCGTGCTGACGCCGGAACAGCAAAAAGTGTTTGACGTCAGTACCGCCAAGTTCTACGGCCAGGAAGGCCGCAAGGGCGGCCACATGAGTCATAAAGGGATGGTTGCACCCAAGCAGTAAGGCCGTGTTGCTCTTGGTTGAGCGCCGTCCGGCCGACCTTCGCAGGCAGCGGAGGTCGGCTTTTTTGCGTCAGGTCAGCAGCTTCTTCAGCTCACCGCTGTCAATCAGCTTGCTCAGATCGCTGGCGCCGCCGACCAGCGACCCTTTGACGAACACCATGGGCAAGGTCGGCCAACCGGTCCACAACTTGAGCGCATTGCGTTGGCGCCAACTGTTGAAGTAATTGCCGTATTCCAGATACTGATGCGCGACCCCTGCGTCGGTCAGCGCTTTGCGCGCTTTCTTGGGAAAGGGGTTCAGGCCCATGCCCACTACCACCACCGGGAATTTCGCTACGGCGGCTTGCACCTCGCGCACGATGGCTTGTTGATGGGTGGCAACGTTCTCCCGAATCGCGGGGTGAATGTGGGATTCGTCAAGTATCGGACGCGGCATGGCAATCTCCTGGGGCGGCAAAACAGGCATTATGCTTTGCCGGCTTCCATCGTTTGCACCCACGTACTAAACTGGCAAGTCTCATGCACCCATCTCCACCGCCGCTCGCTTTCTGCCCCCCCGCCCTGCCTGCTGTGCGCAGCATCCAGCTGACCCGACCCCTGCATTGGTTGCGACTCGCCTGGCGCGACCTGGCCCGTTGTGGCGGGATCAGCCTGGCCCACGGGCTGGCGTTGGCGCTGGTGGGCGCGGCCATTGTGGCCAGCACCTACAGCCGTTTCTGGTTGCTGGCCGGGGCAATTTCCGGTTTTCTGGTGGTGGCCCCGGTGCTGGCGAGCAGCCTGTATGCCTTGAGCCGCGCCCTGGAGCGCGGCGAACCCGCCGATGCCCGGGTGGTACTGAAAACCTGGTTGAACTGGCAAAACAATCACCTCAACAAATGGGGCAACGACTACTGGAGTCTGGTGCAGTTCGGCGCCTTGTTGGCCCTGGCGGGCGCGGGCTGGGTGCTGACCTCGGCGGCGCTCATCACCTGGCTGGCGCCGGTACCGATCAACAACCCGTTCGACTTTGTCCAGCATGTGGTGCTGGCCCGCAGCGGCTTTCTGTTCGAGCTCTGGCTGGTGCTGGGCGGGCTGCTGGCCGGGCCGATTTTTGCTTCAACAGTCATTACCATCCCCTTGCTGCTGGACCGGCGGCTTGGCTTGCTGCAGGCGGTGCTGACCAGCTGGCGCGTCGTGCTGGCCAATCCCCTGCCGATGGCGTTCTGGGCCGCGCTGATCATGGGCCTGAGCCTGTTGGGCATGGCGACGGCACTGCTGGGTCTGGTCCTCGTGATGCCGCTGCTGGGGCATGCCAGCTGGCACGCCTACCGTGATCTGGTGGATGCCTCCGGCCTGCCGCGGCGCGAGGCATTGGACCAGGAGGCCGGCTGATGTTCGGTTATTCGGAAGAGCAGATCGCCGCTTTCGGCCTGAGTTTTGGCGTCGGCGCTTTCATGCTCTACATGCTGTTCATCATTGGCCATCTGGCCTGGGAATCCAAAGCCGGCAAATTTGGTACTTTCGTCATTTTTTTGGGTCTGGCGTTCGGCATGACCGGCTTTGTCGCAAAGTATTTGATCCAGTGGGCGATCGGCATCAAGTGAGCGTCAGGAAAATGCCTTTCGTCCCCTCTTCTTGCGTTTTTGAAGAGTCTTCCTGGAAGCCCATGTCTTTGGCCAGCCTGAGCATGCGCTCGTTGTAGTCCAGCACGGTAGCCACCAGCCGCTGGGTGCCCTGAGCGCGCAGGTAGGTAATCAACTTTTCCATCAACAAGCGCCCCAAACCCGTGCCTTTGAGTTCTGAACGCACAATCACGCCAAACTCGGCGTCCACGTTGTCAGGGTCGACCATGGCGCGGGCCACACCCAGGGTCTGCAGCAGGCCATCCGTCCCGGTGGCTTGCGCGACAAAAGCCATTTCACGCGCGTAATCAATTTGCACCAGCCGGGCGAGCTCCGAGCGCTCGATGCTGCGTCGGGTGTAAAAAACCCGCATCCGAACGTCTTGCGGGTCCAGGTGCTGCAAAAAATCCATGTGCAAGGCTTCGTCCTCGGGCCGAATCGGGCGCAACAACAGCTCACGCCCCTGCCACTGGAGGGTTTCCTCCAGTTGGGCCGGGTAAGGTCGGATGGCAAAATTGCTGGCCCCGGCCGGGGCTGCTGCACTCAGGCGGATGCGCGCGTCGAGCGCCACCGCGCCTTCAAAGTTGACGATCAACGGGTTGATATCGAGCTCGGCAATTTCGGGGATTTCGGCCAGCAATTGCGAAACTACCACCAGCACCCGATGCAGCGCCGCCTCGTCTGCAGCGGGCGTGTCGCGCCAACCAGCCAGCAGGCGCGCCACCCGGGTTCGCGACACCAGCGCTTTGGCCAGCGGCACATTCAAGGGAGGCAAGGCGACGGCGCGATCAGTGGTAACTTCGACCGCCGTGCCGCCCTGACCAAACAGAATGACCGGGCCAAACACGGGGTCAATGGCGCTGCCCACAATCAGCTCCTGCGCATGCTGGCGTTGCACCATCGTCTGCACCGTAAACCCCTGAACCCGTGCGTTGGGCTGCTGGCGCTTGACGCGGGCCAGCATGGCCCGGGCGGCCGCGCGCACGTCGCTCTCGTCATGCAAATTGAGGGCAACCCCGCCGACGTCTGATTTGTGGGAAATATCATCCGACAATATCTTCAGTACCACCGGAAATCCGATCGCCAGCGCGGCCTTGACGGCGGCGCTGGCGTTGGCGCGAATGCGCCGCGTCGGCACCACCGCAATGTGGCAGGCATCCAGCACCGCTCTGGCCTCGGACTCGCTCAGCAGCTCACGTCCGCTGGCCAAGGCGTCCTGAATCAGCGCCCGGATTGTTGCCGTGTCGGGGCGCATGTCCGCCACCAAGGCCGGTGGCGCCTCAATGAGTTCCGCTTGATTGCGCCGGTAGCGTTGCAGCATGGAAAACGCGCGTACGGCCAGCTCTGGTGTGTCAAAGTTGGCAATGTCGGCGTCCTGAAACAGCCGGCGCGCCTGCAAGACCGCCTTGTCGCCCAGCCAGCAACTCATGAGCCGTGGCGGCATGCCGGGTTGATGCTGGGCGATCGGCACCAGTGCCCGTGCAATATCCGCACTCGGCACCAGGGCCGTGGGGGCGTGAATAAACAGCACGGCCCCGCTGCCGGGGTCGTCCTTGAGTATTTGCAAGGCCTGTGCATAGCGCGCCACCGGCGCGTCGCCAAGGATGTCGACCGGATTGTCGTGCGACCAGCTGGCGGGTAACAAGGCATCCAGCTTGTGGCGTGTGCGGTCGCTGAGTGCTGCCAGTTTGACCCCGGCATAGGCGGCCGCGTCGGCCGCCATCACCCCGGCCCCGCCCCCATTGGTCAGAATGGTCATGGTGTCGCTGGTGTTGGTGCGAAAGCGCGACAGCGTCTCGGCCGCCAAAAACAGTTCTTGCAAAGTGTTCACGCGCAACATGCCGGCGCGCGCGATCGCGGCCTCAAACACCATGTCGGAGCCGGTCAGCGCGCCGGCGTGCGAAAGCGCTGCCAGTTGGCCCGGCGCCGAGCGCGCGGCCTTGACCACAATCACCGGCTTGTTGCGCGCCGCCGCACGCGCCGCCGACATGAATTTACGCGGTGACTCGATTGATTCGGCATACAGCAGAATGGCACGGGTCTTGGCGTCGCTGGCCAGGTAGTCAAGCATGTCGCCAAAGTCCACGTCGGCGTGTTCGCCCAGCGAGACAAAGTAGGAAAAACCGATGCCGCGACCCTGCGCCCAGTCCAGCATGGCGGTCACCAGGGCGCCTGACTGCGACACGAACGCCACCTCACCGGGTTGCGCATCAACGTGGGAAAAGCTGGCATTCAGGCCTTGATGGGGCGCCAAAAGCCCCATGCAGTTGGGCCCGAGGATGCGTAACAAGTAGGTGCTGGCGGCGTCCAGCATGGCTTGCTTTTGCTGGCCCGTCATGCCAGGGGTCATCACCACGGCGGCGCGCGTGCCCAGGCGGCCCAGGGCTTCAATCAGGCCCGGCACACTGGCTGGTGGGGTACAGATCACCGCCAGATCGGGAACCTCAGGTAAATCAGCGGCTTTGGCCACCACCGGATGAGCCCCGAGCTTGCGGTGCTTGGGGTTGACGGCGTACAGCGCGCCCTGATAGTTGCCGGTACTCAGGTTGTGCCAGACCGTGGTGCCGACACTCCCGGGCCGCAGGGAGGCGCCAAACACGGCGATGGAGGCGGGGGCAAACAGTGAGTCGAGGTGGCGGATGCTCATGATGTGACCTCCAGCGGTTTCAGCCCAGTGGCCGCACCCCGATCAGCAGACCATGCAGCCAGAGCGCAAAGGCAATCCAGGCGCCCACGCCCAGCGCCACCGTGATGCCGGTCGCGCCCGCAGTGCCACCGGGGTAGCGGGTACCCAGTGTGCGGTCACGCCGACGTGCAACGGTGAAATCGACCATCGCCCAAGCCAGAAAGGAGCCAAACAGCACCACATGGCTGAGGTTGCCATTGGCAAGCAAATGCGCCAGCGCCCAGACCTTGACCCCCAGCACCATGGGATGATGAATACGTTCTTTGATGCTGTTGCCGGGCACATAGGCCGCCGCCAGCAAAACAAACGACAGCAGGGTCATCAAGGCGGCCAGGTGCCGCATGGCCAGGGGCGGGCTCCATAGCTGCACCGGTTGCTGGCGCGCCAAGCCAAAACCCCACACGATCAATGCAAAACCAAGTAGCGAGGCCACCGAGTACAGGCTCTTCCAGGGCAGTACGCCGATACGCGCTGTGGTGCGGGTGCGCCAGTCCGGCGCCACGATGCGCACCGAGTGCACCCCCAAAAAAAGGAAGAGTCCGAGAATTAAATAGGTCATAAGAACTTTGTTGCAGTTAGGCGCCCAACACGCGATTTTTGCCCGAGCGCTTGGCCAGGTACATGGCCTGGTCCGCGCGCTTGATGGCGCTCTGACCGGTCTCGTTGGCGGCGAGTTGCGCCACCCCGGCGCTGAAAGTAATCAGCACTTTTTCGGTGCCTGCCAGAAAGAAACGTTGGGTCAGTTCGCGCTGTAATCGGCTCATGGCTTCAACCCCGTTGTGCAAGGGGGTGTCGGGCATCAGAATCACAAACTCTTCACCGCCATAGCGTGCCAGGGTGTCTTGCGGGCGCATGACGGCGCGCGTCACCGTCGCCAAATGGGCGAGCGCCTGATCCCCGGTGGCGTGGCCCAGCCGGTCGTTGAGCACTTTGAAGTTGTCAATGTCGAGCAGAGCCATGCTCAACGGCGTGTCTTTGCGCCGCACGCTGGAGACTTCGCGATCCACCGCCTCCTCCAGCCCTTTGCGATTGAGGGCGCCGGTCAGTGGGTCGTGGCGCGTCTGAGCGCTGAGGCGGTCGAGTTCCTGATGCAGTTGGACGAGCTCGGCTTCGGTGACCAGGGCATTCTCGCGCATGCCGCGCAGTTCATCGCGTGCCGACAGGCAGTCGTGCGCCATGGTGCGGGTCGCCCCGGCCACTTCTTTCAAGACGGGTGTAATTTCAGCCAGGGTCTTGGCCTGCTCAATCAGGCGCGCGTTTTCTTCCAGCTTGCCGTGGTAGGCGCTGGTGGACTCGGTCATTTGCGACAGCCGTTCGATGAAGGTGGCCAGCACCTGGCGCATTTCTTCCTGCGCCTCCAGGGCCCGGCCCTTGAGCCAACGGTCGTCCAGACTGAGTTCGCCAATGTTTTCGATGATCAGGTGCAGCAGCTTGAGCAGCGTGACTCTGATCTCGGCCTGGTCTTCGGCGGCAAAGGAGAGCCGGTCGTTAAAGCTACCCAGCATTAATTTGAGCGCCAGCGCGTCAGCGTCCGGTTGGCGCATGGCCTTGAGCAAGGCCTGGGTCTGCTCATTGAATCGGTCATCATCGGTTCCGAGTGCCGGCAGCGTGTATTCAATCAGCCGCGCCATTTGTTGAAAAAAAGCGGCCGTCAACGCCGGTGCGCTCAGCTCGCCTGAGACGCCGGCCACCCCCGCAACTTGGGGGTAGATAGCCTGGTAGTTGAGGGGCCTGGGCGCCATTTTGCTTGCGGTGATCTGGCTCAGCGTTTCACCGCCAATTTCAAAAGGCTTGTTGGCAGTCATGAAGTATTTTGGTTATCAAAAATAGCGGTATCGCTAAAGTCATCCGGGACAAGGCCTAAATGTAACCATGAATCTTGACGCCTTTCATGTCAATCTGACTTAAACCGACCGGGCACACCATTGGACCGCCAGCGTTCAAAGAACAACTCAGACAAAGATGTCAGGAAGAAGTCCAAGCGCGGACGTGCCTCAGCCCCTGGTACTTCCGGCGTGAAAAATTCAAAATTTATTGGGGCGTTTTATGGTTCTAGCCCTTTCCCTTGCTTCTTATATAGCTATTAAATAAATAGCAATCGACGGACCGTTTCACCACTCGTACCGGTTCGCCACCGCTTCGGCACGGGCCTGCTCGATCGCTTGGGCGGCGGGCTTGACCGGACGAGGCCGCCGCACGCGTCTTGGGGGTCGCTTTCTATTGCCTTGCACAGCAGTTTGTTTACACTGCGAGTCTCATGTCAACAAATTAACTGGAGTTTTGATGAAGCCCGTTTCGGAATTGTTAAAGAATCGTAATTCAACGGTTCATCAGGTGAGCCCATCCGTCAGTGTTTTTGAGGCGCTCCAGCTGTTGGCTCAGTATGGGGTGGGTGCGCTGGCGGTCATGGAGAATGGCAAACTGGTTGGGGTGGTATCCGAGCGTGACTACACCCGCAAGGTGGCGCTGCAGGGCAAAAACTCCAAAGAAACGACGGTGGCCGACATCATGACCCGCGATGTCATTACGGTCACCCCCAGCACCAGGGCCAATGCTTGCATGGTGTTGATGAGCCAGAAAAAAATCCGCCATTTGCCGGTGCTGGATGGCACGGAGGTCGTGGGCTTGATCTCGATCCGAGACCTGATGGACGACATCATTGCCGACCAGGAGCAAACGATTTCGCAGCTGACGAATTACATCAGCAGGTAGTCGGTTGGGCCTCGGGTAGCCACATTTCGTGTGGTTTCGGCACGGCCCGCGTGTAGGTAGCTTCATAAGTTGAGAAACGGCTTCTCTCTCAAAAGCGGACACCCGAAGGGCAAAACTTGAGACAGCCTCACCCATAACCTGCGAAATCCGGCTACCCATCGGCTTGGTGGGCTCTACACGGGCTAGTCTCACCATGGGTCTCCCATAGGAGGTCCGAAAGGGAGGCAGATTTGCGGTCAAGGACTGCCGCAAATTTTATACCTTTCCGCTCTGCCAATGACACAAAAATTGGGCCTCCGCTGTACATCAGCAGTGCGCGGTGACCATGCAAATGAGTTAAGTTGAAAACTCACCGAAGTGTCTCCATTTGCCCGAACTTTTGTTGCACGAACCGGTGCATGCTGACTGGACGGAACAGGCTGGGTGTGGTCGTTGGAACTGGCACCTAGATGACCGCGTGCTACCCGAGGTGTCGTTGTTCAAGTTCGGAAGCAATGATTTGCTCCAGCTCTCGAAAGAGTTACCTGCTCACGTTAATAGTGGCATGCAGGAAAAGGTGTCATTTGCGGTGATACCGTCTATGAGCAAATTTTTGTAAGCAGGTGACTGAATGAACTCGCTCATCTTCTGCTTCGCCTTGTCGTGGACTTCTGCCCATTCTTCCAACTGCTTGCGGTGGTGAGCCGTAAGGGCAGCGAAATCCTCCAGGTAATGAACCGCCTGTTGGCAGCCCTCGGTGGTTCGCAGGGGGTGCAACTCGAGTAGGTGGTGAACAACGTTGTTGCGGAAGACCACCAGGTTACCCAGTGACTGGCTGATGTCTGCCAGTTTTTCTTCGGGAAACTGCATGCTCATGCTGAAGTGAAGCTGAGGTTTGTCGCAGTTTGGGTCTTCCTTGGCTGGGGGCGGCTCCTTGCCTACAGGGAGTGCGAAAACCATCAAGAGTTCCTTCACCAGTGTCCCAAGCGTATTGGTCTTGTAGTCCTGGTGCCTAGTGGCCAGCTGCATTTCAAGGGTGTCGATAGCCCCCCCAAAACTCCTGACGGCAAGCAAGCGCTTGAGCATGTACTCGAACACCTGAATTTGTACGAGGCACTTGCCCAAGCGAAGCTGAACGTCGTCTTGCGCTTTGCGGAGTTCATCGCCGTCCATACTTTCCGCCTTTTTGGGTTTATCCGACCTCGTTTTGAGGCGCCGTAAACGCCAGCGTGGCGAGCCGCTTGACCAGCGCCTGATCGACCTTGGAGCAGGCGAAGTCAAACCCAGCCAGATCACGATGAATCGGGAACTTGGCCGCGCTCATTTGGTGACGCACTGAGCGCATGGCGCGGTCGGTATGTTCGGCCTGCAGCAGGTGCTCGATCAACCACTTTGAGGACGCCGTTGATGACTCCCCCTGGGCCATCAGATCCGTCCAGGCGCCGGCCATGCCATGCAGTCGCAGCTCTTTGAGTTCGGTGCTGACATCACGCTTCATGATTGATCCCCTGCATTGGTGGCTACTGCTGCTGCCGGCGCCTCCTGTGGAGCCTCCAACGCCCCACGCAGGCTGTCGTAGCGTGCCGTGTTGGCCACGGGCGGCTCCTGCAGCCGCAACGTCGTCTCCACCGTTTCTGGCCGAGGGTTGGCAGTGAGCCGGGCCAGCACGTTGAGAACGTGCTCGGTACTGAGCGCACCGGACTCAACAACCAAATCAACCGCCACCAACACCTCCTGCAGCCCAGTGGTTGGCACCGCAGCGAGCACCTGAGCCATGACCTTGTCGCCGCCGTCATGGCGCATCAGGCCCAGCTTCAATTTCTTTAAAGGCTCGGGCATATCGGCAAAGGGGGCGCCGTTTCGCAAGGCGCCCGGTTTGCGCTGCACCAAATCGATGTAGTGCTGCCAGTCGTAGCTGGTGTGCCCGCGATCCGATAGGCGCTCGTGGCTAGCCACCACCACGTCGCCTGCCACCACGCTGATGCGCGTGGGATACAGCCGGGTGCTGACCCGCTGGCCCGCGAATTCACAGGGCACCGAATAGCGGTTGCGCTGAACGCTGACCAGGCAGGTGCTCGTGACCTTGGCTTCCCTCTGCACGTAGCCGTCAAATGGGGTCGGCATGGGCATCATCTCGGTGCGCTCTTGTTCGAGCATCTCAAGCACACTGAAGTGCTTGTATTCGGGGTGGCGGATCTCACCCCACAGGGCACGGCAGCGCTCGCCCAGCCAGGCGTTGAGTTGATCAAAGGAATGCCACTGGCGCGTCTGCGCCTCAATCCAGATTCGCCGGCGGCTGTCCTGGACGTTCTTCTCCACGACGCCCTTCTCCCAGCCACTGGCGACGTTGCAGAAGTCAGCATCAAACAGGTAGTGCGCGCACATGACCGCAAAGCGGGCGTTGACGACGCGGCCCTTGCCCTTTTTGACCTTGTCCACGGCGGTCTTCATGTTGTCGTAGATGCCACGCCTGGCAACGCCACCCAGTGCCGCGAAGGAGCGGGTGTGGGCATCGAACAGCATTTCGTGACCCTGGCTGGGGTAAGCCACCAACCAGAAGGCACGACTGGCGCACAACTTCATGTGGGACACCTGCATGCGCCGGTAAATGCCACCGACCACCAAGCCTTCTTCGCTCCAGTCGAACTGGAACGCCTCTCCCAGATCGAATTTCAAGGGCACAAAGGCGTGGGGCTTCTTGCCTTCGCTCTGGCGCCATTCCCGGATGAAGTCAGTCACGCGACTGTAGCCACCCAGGTAGCCACTGGCCTTGATTTGGGCAAACAGTGCTTTGCCTGTGCGTTGGTCTTGTTTGTGGCGGTGGGCATCGGCTTTGAGGGCTTGCACCAACTCCTCTGCGAGGGCCGTCGTATGCGGTCATTTAACCCCGCCCTTGCGAGAGGCGCAGATCTGATCTTGTGATTTGCCGGTGAAGCTGACAGCCGCTGGCCGGTCAGTCAGTCAACTTTCAAGTCGATGTTCCAAGGCAACAGCGCCTCGTAATCATCAGCACTTTGAGCTTTGGGTAGCGCCACCAGCAAGTCGCGCAAGTATTGGTAGCCATCAACACCATTGACCGCACAGGTCTGCAGCAGCGAATACAAATTGGCGCTTGCGTTGGCACCGGCCACCGTGTCGCTGAATAACCAATTTTTTCTGCCCACCACAAACGGACGAATTGAATTCTCGCACGCATTGTTGTCAATTGGATAGGTGCCATTGGTGACATACAACGCCAGCTTGGACCACTGACTGCTCAGGTAATGCAAGGCTTTACCCAGCAAACTGCCTGGCAGCACCGCATGCAAATTGGCCAGCAGCAAAGCCTCGATCTTGCCCAGCACTGGCACACTGTGGAGTTGGCGCTGTTCCAGCAAATCGTTTGGGCTGAGTCCGCGCTCACGAGCTTTGGCTTCCAGCGCATACAACTGTCCAATCAGCGCCATGAACTGCGCAGCCAACTGGTCCGCGGTGCGGGCATTCTTGGGCAACGCCTGCAACGCATCATTGAAATCGCGTCTGCAGTGCGCCCAACACCCCAAGTGCACCAATTGGTGCGCACTGGCAATCTGGTCGTATACCGCATACCCATCGGTCATCAACACAGCACCAGGTCGCATGCCCGCATACAGGATTTGCGCCGCCGCCGTACTGCGTGAGGCAGCGTATGCAAACAACCGAATTGGCGGTCCGGTACCGTCAGCGCCGCTGCCTTGAGTCATCTGCACCCACATATAGCTTTTGGACTGCGCACTTTTACCCGGCTCCTTGAGCACCTGAATCTGGGTTTCATCGCCATGGGTCACAGGCGCCTCAAGCAAATGATCCCGCAACAAGTTGATGATCGGCTGCACCGCCTCACCCACACGCACGACGCTGGCCGCCAGTGTGTTGCGCGAGAGGTCACTACCGCCAAAACGTCCAAGCAGGACAGCCTGGCGGTAAAGCGGCAGGCCATCGCAATACTTGGACGTAATCACCCAAGCCAGCAGTCCTTCGCTGAGCAAACCCTTGGGGATCACCTGGGCTGGTTTGGCTGCCAGGCGCAATGCGCCATCGCAGCAAGGGCAGGCGTATTTGACGCGCTCATGGCGAATCACGCGTACTTGCTGGGGGATGATGTCCAACTGTTCGCTGGCCTCAACGCCGATTTCCTTCAGGACTGAGCCATCATGGGGGCAGATACGCTCGGATTGTGGCAACTCGTGGCGCACCACATGCCGTGGCAAGGCAGGATCAAGGGGTTTGCGCCCACGCTTGGCGCGTTGGTGGGCAGGTACATCGATGGTGGTAGCACCATCGGCATCAGGCTGGACTTCTTCCTGCTGTGCAGGCTGGGCTTGTGCGCCAAGGCCTTCTGCCTCGTTAAAAAACATATCCTTCTGGCTTTGGCTGCTGACTTCGCTCTTGGCAGCAAAGATCTTGCGCATGAATTTGTTGAGCCGCTCTTTGAGCAGGTCACGCTCGGTGCGCACCAGAATCAGTTCGCTTTTGGCGGATGCCAATGCCTTTTGCAGGGCTGCAATTTCTTCGGTGGCGGATGTCAAATTCATTGACGTTTTAGACCATATTGCCTCTCAAAAAGTTCCCTAAAAGCCACTATAAAACAAGGATATTTTGAACACTTTTTGGATGACTTTTATGCCGCCTTTTGATAGACCACAGCAGTGTGCCCGCGCATGGCCTCAAGGTCAATTCCGGCAAGCAGCCAGTGCAGTTGCTGCACGCTGAGTTCGATGACGCTGCGCTCTTTGCGTGGCCAGATAAAGCGGGCATCTTCCAATCGCTTTTGCAGCAACCAAAAGCCGTTGCGATCCCAGCCCAGTATTTTGATGCGGTCACGCCTGCGGTTGCCAAAGACAAACACGGCGTTGGCAAAGGCGTTCATGCCCAGGGCGTGTTCCACCAGGCTGGCTAGGCCATTGATGTTTTTTCTGAAATCGATGGCGTCTCGGTGCAGGTACACCATGCGCGTGGCGTTTAGCTCGAACATGGCAGAGTACACAACGTTTGCATCACCATGGACAAATCCTGCAGTCTGGTTTGACCAAGATCGACCGCAACGCCGTTAGGCAATTGAACACGCAAGTGCATTGGCTGTGCGACCGAATTGTTCGATGCTGCAGATACTTTTGTTGCCACCGTCACCGCAGCATGGGGTGTCCCGATGTTGACTGGCAACGCAAGAAATGGCGATGCGTTTTGCGTGACCTCTTCAGATGCAGCTTGCTGCAGGGCGTTTCGATATTGCCACTTTGTGATCCACTTGCGCAGCAGGTTCGCGTTGACCCCGTGCTGCATGGCCAACGCAGCCACCGATACGCCGGGTTGCAGGCAGCGCTTCACCAGTTCTTGCTTGACCTGCGGGTCATAGCGGCAGCGCCCATCTCGGATGCGTCTGACAACCAAGCCGCTCAATACTTCTGAGTTGTTCTCCATCACATGTGTCCACCTTGTTAACGTGGACACCAGCATCCCAGATTTCGTGCTTCAAAGATAGGGCGTAGTTAATGGAGCGCTTACGTTTATATGAGAAGGAGAAACTGGAGCTTCCGTAACCTGTGCGTGCATTGCAGAGCGCCTCAAAGCAACCACCATCTTGGAATGGAGCTGCGAGCCGCGCTCTATGGATTGACAAAGACACCTATCAACGATGGGACCGGTACCTGCGAAGTCCTTAGTGATGGCAAACTGAACTTGGAACTTGTTTCCTTACCTCGAAGGGTTCAATCAAGCGGCTACTGGGTATTCAAGGACTCGAGTGAAAGAGAAACTAAACCCAATGGCGTCAAAATTTAAAAATTAATCGGGAATTCAAGTTGAATGGAGTCTGACCAGATTTAGTTGTTGGTCAATTTATAGGATGAAAGCAATCGAAAAATTCATCAATTGGCCTGCGCCGCTTCACCTGGTGCTTTGGAACTCCTGTCATGCGGCATCGTAGCTGGGTCGCCAACTTTCTGAATCCATTCGAGTTGCAATTTGCGTGGAAGACCAGTTGAGGCAGATAGCCCGCGACGAGGCGGGATAGCGGATGGATGCCCCTTTGGATGTAACTGTTCAGGTCCTCCGACCGATGTATTTGTAAGCTTGGAGTTTGGCGACGATGGGTGTTGGAGCATCTGGTTGACTTTCAAACACTTTTGCATTGCAACGAGCATGGACAGGTCGTCACCCCTGCGTGCAGATTCTGGCGTCAGCGGTAAGGAGAGTCTTTCTAACTGCCTGTCAGGGGCTGCGTACAACCACCAAAAACACCGCGATAGGCTTTCGAACTGGGGTCGTAGCAGCGTTACTCGGGGCTGGCATTTCATTTTGCATCAAGACGCATAACCGCCGTGGCACGTTCCATCGTCAGTAGCGCAGATTGAAATTCGAACTCGGAACGTAGTTCTGGGTATGGCTCGAGAGAATCAACCAGCCCCTTAATGGCTGTATGCCGTGCGAGGCTTCGTGCCAGAACCCTGCGGTGTGTCTCATAGCTGATTTTTCGACCTTCGTCAGGAACAAAGTTTTACCCATAAGTTTCTCAACTTATGGGTCTCAATTTCTCAGCTTATGAGGTTACCTACACCGCGACGTCAGACGTCAATATTGCCAGCGCGCAAGGCGTTGGCTTCAATGAATTCCCGGCGCGGCTCCACCTCGTCGCCCATCAGCATGGTGAACACGCGGTCGGTTTCAATTGCGTCATCGATTTGTACCCGCAACAGGCGGCGCACGGTCGGGTCCATCGTGGTTTCCCACAGCTGCGCCGGGTTCATCTCGCCCAGGCCCTTGTAGCGTTGACGGGAGGTGGCGTGTTCAGCCTGGGCCAGCAGCCAGGTCATGGCCTCGCGGAAGTCGCCCACTTTTTCCTCCTTTTGACGCTCACCTTCGCCGCGCATCACGCGGGCGCCCGGACTGAGCAAGTCCTTGAACGTGTTGGCGGCGTCGGCCAGCACGGCGTAATCGGCACCATGCACAAAGTCTTGTGTCAGCACGCTGCTCTTGATGTTGCCGTGATGGCGTCGGCTGATGCGCAGAATCGGCTTGTCGGAGGCGACATCAAATTCACCGGCCACCTCAGCATCGGGCAACCTGGCCTGCAGCGCCGCGGCAGACAGTTCGGCGTCGGCCACGGTGTCCAGGTTCAGGGCGACGCCGTCGGCGACCGAGCGCAACGCTTCATCGTCCATGAAGTTTCGCAAACGTGCAATGACGGCCTGGGTAGCTTGGTGCTTGCGTGCCAGTTCGACCAGGGTCTCGCCCTTGAGGGTGACGCCGTTCTCGCCGCCTGTAAAAATTGACGCGTTCACCATGGCGATGCGCAGCAGGAAGCGGTCGAGTTCATCGCCATCTTTCAGGTACAACTCTTCTTTTCCGGCTTTCACCTTGTACAAGGGCGGTTGGGCAATGTAAATGTGGCCGCGCTCCACCAGTTCCGGCATCTGACGGTAAAAGAAGGTGAGCAGCAGGGTGCAGATATGGGCGCCGTCAACGTCGGCATCGGTCATGATGATGATGCGGTGGTAGCGCAGCTTGGCCACATTGAAGTCGTCGTTGCCGGAGCTGCCGCCGGCGTTGCCGATGCCGGTGCCCAAGGCGGTGATGAGGGTCAGAATTTCGTTGCTGGTCAGCAGCTTTTCGTAGCGGGCTTTTTCCACATTCAAAATCTTGCCGCGCAGCGGCAGAATGGCCTGGAATTTGCGGTCGCGGCCTTGTTTGGCCGAGCCGCCGGCGGAGTCCCCCTCGACGATGTAGATTTCGCACAGTGCCGGGTCTTTTTCCTGGCAGTCTGCCAGTTTGCCGGGCAGGCCCATGCCGTCGAGCACGCCTTTGCGGCGCGTCATGTCGCGCGCCTTGCGCGCTGCTTCGCGGGCGCGGGCCGCTTCGATGATCTTGCCGACGATAATTTTGGCGTCGGCCGGACGTTCTTGCAGGTAGTCGTAGAGCAGCTTGCTAACAATGTCTTCCACCGGGCCGCGTACTTCGCTGCTCACCAGCTTGTCTTTGGTCTGGCTGCTGAACTTGGGCTCGGGTACTTTGACCGAGAGGACGCAGGTCAGGCCTTCGCGCATGTCGTCGCCCGTGACTTCGACCTTGGCCTTCTTGGCGATTTCGCTGTCGTCAATGTATTTGTTGATCACGCGCGTCATGGCGGCGCGCAGGCCGGTCAGGTGGGTGCCGCCGTCGCGCTGCGGGATGTTGTTGGTGAAGCACAGCACTTGCTCGTTGTAGCCGCTGTTCCATTGCATCGCCACTTCAACGCCGATATTGCTGTTCTGGTCGCTTTGCCGGTCACCCATGGCGTGGAAAATATTGGGGTTGAGGACGGTCTTGCCTTTGTTGATGAAGTTCACAAAACCACGCACGCCGCCGGCACCCGAAAAATCATCTTCTTTGCCGCTGCGCTCGTCTTTGAGTCGGATGCGTACGCCATTGTTGAGAAAGCTCAGCTCACGCAGACGCTTGCTCAAAATTTCGTAGTGAAAATCATGGTTTTGCTGGAAGATGTCAACGTCGGGCAAAAAATGCACCTCGGTGCCCCGTTTTTCGGTTGTGCCAATCACCTTCATGGGCGATATTTCTACGCCGTTCACCACCTCGACGATGCGGTTCTGCACAAAGCCCTTGCTGAACTCCATCACATGGACCTTGCCATCGCGGCGGATGGTCAGGCGCAGCATTTTGGACAACGCGTTGACGCAACTCACACCGACGCCGTGCAGGCCGCCCGAGACTTTGTAGCTGTTTTGATTGAACTTGCCGCCAGCGTGCAATTCGGTCAGGGCAATCTCTGCTGCACTGCGCTTGGGTTCGTGCTTGTCGTCCATTTTGACGCCGGTCGGAATGCCGCGCCCGTTGTCCACCACTGACACAGAGTTGTCGGAATGGATGGTGACCAGAATGTCGTCACAGTGGCCGGCCAGCGACTCGTCAATCGAGTTGTCCACCACTTCGAACACCAGGTGGTGCAAGCCAGTGCCATCCGAGGTGTCCCCGATGTACATGCCGGGGCGTTTGCGCACCGCCTCCAGGCCTTCCAGAATCTGGATGGAGCCTTCGCCATAGGCTTCGGAGGCGCCGATCTGGTGTGCATCAATAGTGGGCTGGAAGTTGGAGCTGTCGCTGGCGCCTTCACCTGTATGGACGGCGTCCTCGCCCTTGGCCGCGTTTTCGGGGGGTTGAACGGGCTTGTTTTCTTCGGTCATGGCTAGTGTCTCTTATCGGTTGGGGACAGGGCTTGCTTGCTTGGCATAGCGGCGGTCTGCCCCACCAGGTTTCAATAATTTTTCAAACGCTTGAATGGCCAAACCAGCCATGAATTTCTTCTCTATCGCCGGTTCGGGATTTGTGTCGCCACAAACTTGGTGGCCTTAAATTCGCATTGGCATCACTACATATTTGAAGGTGGCGTTGTCGGGGATGGTGAACAGGGCCGAACTGTTGCCGTCCGACAGCTCCAGGCGCACCATGTCCTGACTCATATTGGTCAGCGCATCAATCAGATAAGTGACGTTGAAACCGATTTCTATGCTGTCACCGCCATAATCAATATCGAGTTCGTCCACCGCCTCTTCCTGCTCGGCGTTGTTGGACGCTACCCGCAGGGTGCCGGGGTCGATGTTCAAGCGCACCCCTTTAAATTTTTCACTGGTCAGGATGGCGGTGCGCTGCAGGGTGGCCAACAACGCGCTGCGGCCCAGCGTGATGCTGTTCTGGTGATTTTTCGGAATGACCCGGTTGTAGTCCGGGAACTTGCCTTCGACCAGTTTGGTGACGAATTCCATGCCATCAAAGCTGAATTTGGCCTGGTTGTTGGCAAACTGCATCTCAATGGCGCCTTGCGTGTCGGAGAGCAAACGCTGCAGTTCAATGACGGTTTTGCGTGGCAGGATCACTTCCTGCTTGGGCACTTCCACATCCAGCGTGGCGGAAGTAAAGGCCAGGCGGTGACCGTCCGTCGCCACCAGGCTGAGTTGGTTGCCTTCGGCAACGAACAAAATCCCGTTCAAGTAGTAGCGAATATCATGCACCGCCATGGCAAATGACACCTGGCTGAGCAGGGCCTTCAGCGTTTTCTGCGGCACACTGAACACCGGGCCGAAGCTGGCGGCTTCCTGCACCAGCGGAAAGTCCTCGGCCACCATGGTTTGCAGCGTGAACTTGCTCTTGCCGCCTTTGAGAATGAGCTTGGCGGCACTGGATTCCAGCGACACGGTTTGATCCGCCGGCATGGTGCGCAAAATATCAATCAGCTTGCGCGCGCCCACCGTGGTGGTGAAGTCGCCTGTATCGCCCTCAAGTTCTGCCGTGGTGCGAATCTGGATTTCAAGGTCGCTGGTGGTGAACTGGAGCGAAGAGCCAGTTTTGCGAATCAACACATTGGCCAGGATAGGCAAGGTGTGTCGACGCTCGACGATGCCCGCTACCGATTGCAAAACCGATAAAACTTTGTCTTGGGTGGCCTTCAGAACAATCATGTCAACCTCTTTTTAATATCTGCAATTCAAATCAATAACGAATCGGGCTAGCTAAATTTTTTAGCTTTGCCATTTTCCCCTGTTTATTCCCGAAATCAGCCTTTGAGCGTTTGCTCCAGCACGTGAAGCTGCTGGTTCAGCTCGGTCATTTGCTGGCGCTCACCGCCGATCTTTCGTACAGCATGCAGGACGGTCGTGTGGTCGCGTCCACCAAATAATTCACCAATTTCAGGAAGGCTCTTTTGCGTCAGTTCCTTGGCCAGGTACATGGCAATCTGGCGCGGTCGGGCAATACTGGCTGGCCGCTTTTTGGAGTACATGTCTGCAATTTTTATCTTGTAGTAGTCCGCCACTGTTTTTTGGATATTTTCGACGGAAATCTGACGGTTCTGGATGGAAAGCAGGTCGCGCAAAGCTTCGCGTGCCAGCAAGATCGAGATCTCTTTTTGGTTGAAGCGGGAATAAGCCAGAATTTTGCGTAACGCGCCCTCGAGTTCGCGCACGTTGGAGCGCACATTTTTGGCCACAAAAAAGGCCACCTCTTCCGGCATCACAATGCCTTCAACCCGCGCCTTGTTGATCAGGATGGCGACCCGCATTTCCAGCTCGGGGGGTTCAATCGCCACCGTCAATCCGGAGTCAAAGCGGGACACCAGACGCTCATGAATGTCTGTCAAACCTTTGGGATAGGTGTCGCTGGTCATAACGATGTGCGACTTTTTGGCCAGCAAAGCCTCAAAGGCATTGAAAAATTCTTCTTGCGTGCGTTCTTTGTTGGCAAAAAACTGGACGTCATCAATCAGCAACAAATCCAGCGAGTGGTAACGCTCTTTGAATTCATCAAAAGTCTTGCGCTGGTAAGCCTTAACCACATCAGATACAAATTGCTCGGCATGGATGTAGAGAACTTTGGCGGTCGGCTGGTCTGCGAGCAGTCGATTGCCAACCGCGTGCATCAAATGGGTCTTGCCCAAACCAACGCCGCCGTAGATGAAAAGCGGGTTGTACAGGTGTCCAGGCATGCCCGCGACGTGCATCGCTGCCGCGCGCGCCATGCGGTTGGCGGTCCCTTCAATCAAGGTGTCAAAGGTCAGGGCCGTGTTGAGCCGGTTTTTGAGGCTGCCCGGGCTTCGTTCCTCTCCCAATTCGGGCGCCCCTTCCATTGGAATTGGTTCCGCGGAACGCTGGGTAGAGTAGCTTCTGGCAATAATTTCCCGAGGAGCAAGCGCTAACTCCATTCGAATGGACTGACCTGAAAACAATTCCAAGAGATGGGCAATGCGTTTGCTGTACTGGGCCCTGATCCAATCCAGTTTGAACCGGTTGGCAACGAAAATGGTGATGAGGGACAGATCGTCCGTGACCTGGGCCGACAGCGGCTTGATCCAGGTGTTGAATTGCTGTTCCGGGAGTTCCAGTGCCAGCTGATCAATACAGGTTTGCCACAAACTTTGCCCATCGCCAGCGCCCTTGAAATCGGGGGGGGTGACGTATTGTCCCGCTGTCATTTTTTGATTGATTTCTGTGGATAGTTATAGGCTGGCGTAAGCGGAAATTATAATTTATCAAGCCTTTATCCACAAGTCGAGGAAGGCGACTGGCAGCACCGGCGTCGAAGGCGGCGCACCCTGCATGCAAGAGAGAGTTTGCCGACGCCTGGAAAGTTTGCGATAATCACGGGTTCCTCTGAACGTATTAGGGGAGTTAAGACAGCGGCCCGGTAATTTTTAGAAAGTTGCGGGCCGTCATTGAGCCCTTTAGGATTTCCAAAATGAAACGCACTTACCAACCCTCCAAGATTCGCCGCGCCCGCACTCACGGTTTTCTGGTTCGCATGAAAACCCGGGGCGGCCGCGCCGTGATCAACGCTCGCCGCGCCAAAGGGCGCAAGCGCCTGGCGGTCTGAGTCTGGCCGCCCGCCTGCTTTGCAGCTGTGATTTGCAGTTCTGGCGCCGCTTGAAATTGCAGCGACTGAAAACGCGAAGTCAGTTTCAGGCTGTGTTGGCTGGCAGCACCGTGGCTCGAACGGCACACTTCGCTTTGCACTGCGTGGCGCTGGATGGTCCGGCGGTCAGCAATGAGGCAGCGGTGTCGGCAATAACGGCGAAGCCGGTACTTTTTGCTTTAAGCGACGTTTGGCTAGGCGCCATGGTGGCCAAACGCTGGGCGAAACGGGCGGTCACACGCAATGCCATCAAGCGGCAAATCTACAGTCTGAGCGCAGACTTTGCCGCAACGCTGCCGGTGGCGGCCCATGTTGTGCGCTTGCGCGCCGCTTTTGATCGTCAACAGTTCGTCAGCGCCACGTCCGAGGAACTCAAAATGGCGGTTCGGCAAGAATTGCAGCAGTTGTTTGCACGGGCCGTAGCGCGCTCGCCAGGCCTGGTGTTGAAGGAGGGGACTCCATGATCAAGACCCTGCTGATCGGTTTGGTCAAGGGCTACCGCTTGCTGCTTAGCCCGTGGCTGGGGTCGGCCTGTCGATTCGAGCCGACTTGCTCTGCGTATTCCCTGCAGGCCTTGCAAACGCACGGCGCGGCAGCGGGCAGTTATTTGACGCTGACGCGACTGGTGCGTTGCCATCCCTGGTGCGCCGGCGGTTCTGATCCGGTTCCGAGTGACCCACCCCGATTCAACTCCCAGTTGTTTACCCAACTGATTCACCCTTCCTCTGAAAAGAAGTCTTCATGAATGATATTCGCCGCACCATTTTGTGGGTGATTTTTGGCTTTTCCATGGTCTTGCTGTGGGATCAGTGGCAGGTTTTTAACGGCCACAAAGCTACCTTTTTCCCCAGCGCGGTCAACCCAGCCGCAACGGCGCGCCCGGCGCCGCCTGCCGCCAGTGTGCCAACGGGCGTTCCTACTGCAAATACTGTAGCTGCTGACGCAAAGACGACGGGGGCTACAGGCCAATTCACTCCTGCAACCGAGGCGTCTGCTGCCGCCCACGAACGCTTGGTCGTGACGACCGATGTACTCAAGCTCACTTTTGATACCGAAGGCGGGTCGGTGGTGCAAACCGAGTTTGTCAAGCACGCCGACATGGCAGACAAGAGCAAAAACTTTGTTTTGCTGGATAACAACAAAGACCATACCTACATGGCGCAAACCGGCCTGATTGCGGGGGCGACCGGGGGGGCTTTCCCGACGCACAAGACAGTCATGGCCGTCGCACCAGGTGAGCGCACACTCCAAGACGGCAGCAATCAACTGGTCATACGGTTCGAATCCCCGGAGCTCGGCGGCGTCAAGCTGCTCAAAACCTTTACCTTTACCCGTGGCGCCTACGCGGTGGCGGTCAAGCACGAGGTGTTGAATGTCGGTGTCGCTGGGGTTTCGCCCCAGTTGTACCTGCAGTTGGTACGCGATGGCAGTAAGCCGCTGGGAGAGTCCAAGTTCTATTCCACCTTCACCGGCCCGGCGATCTATACCGAAGCCAAAAAATACCAGAAGGTCGACTTCAAGGACATCGAAAACAACAAGGTCGATGTCGAAAAGACGGCGGAAAGCGGCTATGTGGCCATGGTGCAGCATTACTTTGCCAGTGCCTGGTTGTTGGGCGATGGCATCAAACGCGATCTGTTCCTGCGCAAGGTTGATACCAATTTGTATGCCGTGGGCATGATCACCTCCTTGGACAATATTGCGCCCGGCGCCAGCAAGTCTGTGGAGGCACGCTTCTTTGCGGGTCCTCAGGAAGAAAAGGTGCTTGAGGCGCTGGCGCCGGGCCTGGAGTTGGTCAAGGACTATGGCTGGCTCACCATTTTGGCCAAGCCGCTGTACTGGTTACTCCATGCAATTGAAAGTTTCATCGGCAACTGGGGGTGGTCGATCGTCGCCTTGGTGTTGTTGCTGAAAGCGGCCTTTTACTGGCTCAATGCCAAGGCTTATGCCAGCATGGCCAAAATGAAGGCGGTCAATCCGAAGGTCACCGAAATGCGCGAGCGCCTGAAGGACAACCCACAGCAAATGCAGCAGGAGATGATGCGCATCTACCGCGAGGAAAAAGTTAACCCGATGGGTGGCTGTTTCCCGATCATGATCCAGATCCCGGTGTTCATTGCCTTGTATTGGGTGCTGCTGGCCAGCGTGGAGATGCGCAACGCACCCTGGATACTGTGGATACACGATCTTTCGTCGCCTGATCCTTTTTATATTTTGCCGTTGGTGATGACCTTGACGACCGTGTTGCAGACCTCCCTGAATCCAGCGCCGCCGGATCCGATGCAGGCCAAGATGATGTGGTTCATGCCGCTGGCCTTCAGCGTCATGTTCTTCTTCTTCCCCGCAGGCTTGGTCTTGTACTGGATTACCAACAACATCCTGTCCATCGCGCAGCAGTGGCTGATCAACACCCGCATGGGGGTGCCGCCGAAGTTCCATCTGCCCAGTTTCAAATGATGGGCCCCGGCATACCTTTACCGCAGGGGCGGCTCGGCTGCAACTGAGCTGCCTGTGTCGCTGCCGCGTCATCAAGACCCGATTGTTGCCATTGCCACCGCACCCGGTCGGGGCGCGGTGGGCATGGTGCGGCTCAGCGGGAAACAAGTGGGGCCTTTGATGCAAGCGCTTTTCGGGCGGCAACTCCGGGCCCGCGAGGCGACCTACCTGCCCTTTCTTGATCACAGCCGACTGGCGATTGACCAAGGCATCGCGCTTTATTTCCCAGCGCCTCACTCGTTTACCGGTGAGGACGTGCTGGAGTTGCAGGCGCATGGTGGGCCGGTGGTGTTGCAGCTATTGCTGGCCCGCTGCCTGGAGGCGGGGGCAGAGCTTGATCCCGTCGGTCAGCGACCCCGGCTGGCAGGGCTGCGGCCCGCGCTGCCGGGTGAGTTTTCAGAGCGTGCCTTCCTGAATGGAAAGATTGATCTGGCCCAGGCTGAGGCTATCGCTGACCTGATTGATGCCAGTACCGAGGCGGCGGCGCGCAGCGCCAGCCGCTCTTTGGCAGGTGCTTTCTCCCAAGAAATTCATAAACTGCGTGAGGCATTGATTCATCTGCGCATGCTGGTGGAGGCGACCTTGGATTTTCCGGAAGAAGAAATTGATTTTCTTCGCCAGGCCGACGCGTATGGACAATTGTTGAACCTACAGCAGACGCTGCAATCCGTGCTGCAAAAGGCGAGCCAGGGCGCCCTGCTGCGCGAAGGAATCAGAGTCGTGATCGCGGGTCAGCCCAACGTCGGCAAGTCGTCCTTGCTGAATGCGCTCGCCGGGGCTGAACTGGCCATCGTGACGCCAATTGCGGGTACGACCCGCGATAAAGTGCAGCAAACCATTCAGATTGAGGGGGTGCCGGTGCATGTGATTGACACCGCAGGCTTGCGCGACAGCGACGATGTCATTGAAAAAATAGGCGTTGCTCGTGCCTGGGATGTGATCGAAACCGCTGACGCGGTTTTGTTTTTGCATGATCTGACGCGTAAATATGCTATAGATTACATAGCTGATGAAGAAGCCATAGCAAGGGCCATCACCGAAAAGTTGTCTATAAAAGTCCCTGTGATCGAAATTTGGAACAAGGCCGATGCGGTGGATGGTGCGTGTTGCGAACGGGGCCTGCTGTTGTCAGCCAAGACCGGCGCTGGCCTTGACGCCTTGCGCCACCGGCTGTTGGAGGTCGCGGGTTGGCAGTCCAGGCCTGAAGGTGTCTACATGGCTCGGGAACGGCATGTCCAGGCATTGCACCAGGTGGCAGTTCATTTGATGGCGGCCCGTGCCCACCTGACGGCCCCTGCCCAGGCGCTTGATCTGCTGGCTGAAGAACTTCGCTTGGCACAAAACGCGTTGAGCGAAATAACGGGTGAATTCTCGTCGGACGATCTTCTCGGAGTGATATTCTCGCAATTTTGTATAGGGAAATAGTGTCGGTTGATCTCTGTTAATAGAGCAGGGCCGCGTGCAGGCGTCAGCTCGTCGCATGACTGAGGGACAACCTTTTTCCCAGGGTAAAAGAAAATATGTCAATATTCAATTGGTTCACTAAAAAACAGTCGGAAAATATAGTTTCGACCGACGCTGGCTTGAAACCGGGGCCGGGCGATGTCACGGCGACCCCGCCAAGCATCCACGATGCGGACCGGAAAACGACGCGTCTTGAACGACGGCAACTCCTTTATGGCGTGGTGCGTGACTCGATGATCAGCGCCGGCGTACTGGAAGCCAGTTACAAATTTAAGGTGTTGTCGCTGGATGCGGCCGGGCTCCAGTATCTTGTGATGATGGATATAGCCGACAAGGGGGCGGGCGACACCGCACTTCTGGCCAAGATTGAGGCCTTGATGGTTCAGGCGGCCAAAATGCGGCATGATATTTTGGTTACAGCTGTTTACTGGCGTGTGAGCGATCACGTCTCGTCGGCACCGCCTGGTCAGCCGATCCACCTTTCACAGACGCTTGGTAAGACGTCTGACTCCCAGGTAGCCAGCCCGCCCGAAAGCCCCGCCGTGGCGCACAGCCAAAGACCTCGTTTTCAGCCGCTGCACCAAGATGAAGTGGCTGCGTTCAAGCGGGCGCTGGCAAATGCAAGCGCACCCAGGCCGCTGTCAGCATCGGGGGAAATTTTGACGTCGGGGCGGCGCAACCCGGCGCCGCCCGAAGAATTCGAAGACACCCAAATGGTAGACCCAGATAAACGGGCCTCACCTTTGGGCGTCACCCAGTACGGCGAACTAAAGTAGAAGCCTAATGGGCGGTCATTGCCCGGCAAAATCAAGCAGCGTGAAAAGCGCAAGACCTGAAGCCCGGAGTTTGTCAGAGCCGCCAAGCTCCGGCAGGTCAACAATGGCGGCCCCTTCTATCACCTGAGCCCCGAGTTTTTCAAGTAATTTCATGCCGGCCATCATGGTGCCGCCGGTAGCGATCAAGTCGTCAATGAGTAGCACGCGGTCACCGGGTTTGACGGCGTCGGTGTGAAGCTCAACGGTGGCACTGCCATATTCCAATTCGTAGGTCTCTGCGACCGTGGTGAACGGTAGCTTGCCCTTTTTCCGAATGGGTATAAAGCCCACATTCAGCTCATAAGCAATCACCGCACCCAAAATGAAGCCGCGCGCATCCAAACCGGCGACCACATCGGGCCGCATGGAGGGGTCCATATAGCGGTGTACAAAGGCGTCGATCAATACCCGAAATACCTTGGCATCCTGTAAAAGCGGCGTGATATCGCGAAACTGGACGCCTGGCGCCGGCCAATCAGGGACGGTGCGAATGTGAGCGCGGAGATACTGGGTGACACTGAAATTTTGCATGGAACATCGTATTAATGCTAAGTGGGCATTGTGCCTCGTGCTTGCTTCTGGGCGGGCCGTGACGGTTCAACCCTTGAGCAATTTCTGTTCGGCCAATGCCAGCGCTTCGGTCTTGCCCGAGAGCACGAGCGTGTCGCCTTCTTCAATCAGCAAATCCTGGTTGATCGACTTGACCTGACCTCCGCTACGGCGCAGGCTGACAATGCGAATACCTGCTGCCAACGCGGCCAGTTGGCTGAGCGGTTTGCCAACTACCTTGGCGCCTGGCGGCAGCGTCAATGTCGAGAGACGGTCCTGGTTTAGCTCGTCGACTGAGTCGTCGTCGGCCCCGTGAAAGTAGCCGCGCAGCAGGGCGTAACGCGCATCGCGCTGGTCGCGCACAATGCGAATCACCCGCCGCATCGGCACACCCACCAAAGCCAGGGCGTGGCTGGCCAACATCAGCGAGCCTTCAATCGCCTCCGGGACCACCTCGGTCGCACCCGCCTTGCGCAGTGCCTCCAGATCGTGATCATCCTGCGTTCGTACGATGACTGGCACCTGGGGCGCATGGCCTCGCGCGTGGGCCAGAACTTTCAGGGCGCTTTGGACTTCCAGGTAAGTGATGACGACGGCGCTGGCCCGGGCGAGTCCAGCGGCGATCAGTGCCTGCAATCGGGCCGCGTCCCCAAAGACCACCGAGTCGCCGGCGACAGCGGCCTGACGGACGCGGTCGGGATCGAGATCGAGCGCGATATAGGGTATGTTTTCTTGCTCAAGCATGCGCGCCAGATTCTGCCCGCAGCGGCCGTAACCGCAAATGATGACATGTTTGTTGGCCTTGATCGACTTGCGCGCAATGGACGTCATTTGCAGGGACTGTTGCAGCCATTCGCTGCTGACCCACTTCAAAACGAATCGGTTGCTGTACATGATGATGAATGGCGTGGCCAACATCGAGAGCACCATGCTGGCCAGGATCGGATTGAGCAGTGCGGGCGGGACCAACGCATGGGACTGAGCGAGGGTCAACAACACAAAACCGAATTCACCCGCTTGTGCCAGGTACAAGCCCGTGCGCAGCGAAACGCCGGTGGTGGCACCCAGGCCTCGTGTCAGCAGGCCCACCAACGCGGCCTTGAAAACCACCGGAACGCAGACCAGCAACAGCACCAGGGGCCAACGTTCCAGTACCAGTCGCCAATCCAGCATCATCCCGATGCTGATGAAAAACAGACCCAGCAACACGTCATGAAAAGGTCGGATGTCCGACTCCACCTGTTGTTTGTATTGTGTCTCGGAGATCAACATGCCTGCAATAAAGGCACCCAACGCCAGACTCAAGCCGGCCAGCTCTGTCAACCAGGCCAGTCCCAGCGTAATCAGCAGGAGGTTCAGGACAAACAACTCTTCGCTCTTGCGCCGGGCCACCAGCGTCAACCAAAAACGCATCACGCGCGGACCGCCGACCAGCAGTAAGGTAATCAACAGTGCCGCCTTCAGGCTGGCAAAGGCCAGGGTTTCAAAAAGCAGCTCGGCTGACGCCCCCAGCGCCGGTATCAGTACCAACAGCGGCACCACTGCCAAATCTTGAAACAAAAGCACGCCCATGATTCGTTTGCCATGTTCCGATTCCATCTCCAGACGCTCGGTCATTAGCTTGACCACAATGGCCGTGCTGCTCATGGCCAACGCGCTTGAGAGCGCCAACGCCGTTTGCCAGCCCACGCCCCAAAGCGTCGGAGCCATTATTCCGAAACCCAGCATGGCTGCCGTGGCGCCCAGCATGGTGAACAGCACCTGGAAAAACCCAAGACCAAAAACATGGCTGCGCATGGCGCGCAGCTTCGGCAAGTTGAACTCCAGTCCAATGACAAACATCAGAAATACCACGCCAAATTCACCCAAATGCCGCACGCCATCCGCATTCTTTGCCAAAGCCAAAGCGTTCGGTCCAATCACGATTCCAACGGCCAGATAACCGAGCATGGGCGGCAACTTCAAAGAGCGGCAGGCCACCACGCCCAGCACAGCGGCCAGTAAATAAAGTAGTGTCAAATCAAGTGGGTTCACCCTTGGATACTAACAAGCGCCCGGGTATCGATAAAATGGACCGATGACACTTGAACACACCTCAGCGCCCACACTCCAAGCCGAGCGGGCGCTGCGTTTGGCCCGCGACACTCTGGATATTGAAGCCGCTGCGGTGCTGGGCCTGAAACAAAACTTGGGCGAGTCGTTCGCGCGCGCCGTGGCGATGGTGCTTGACGTGCGCGGCCGCGTGGTGGTCATGGGCATGGGTAAGAGCGGGCATATCGGGCGGAAAATCACCGCAACGTTGGCCTCGACCGGCACACCGGCTTTGTTTGTGCATCCGGCAGAGGCCAGTCATGGCGATCTGGGCATGATTAAATCGGTTGACTTGGTGTTGGCCATTTCAAACAGTGGTGAGTCTGAGGAATTGACTGCGATTCTGCCGGTACTCAAGCGCCTGGGCGTGCCTCTGATTGCCATGACGGGCCATGTCGAATCCACTTTGGCTCGTCATGCGGATGTTTTTCTTGACTGTGGGGTTGAGAAAGAAGCCTGCCCCTTGAATCTTGCGCCAACCGCCAGCACGACCGCGCAGCTCGCGCTGGGTGATGCGCTGGCGGTGGCGCTGCTGGATGCACGGGGCTTCAAGGCCGAAGACTTTGCCCGTTCTCACCCCGGCGGTGCATTGGGGCGTAAGTTACTCATGCATGTCAGTGATGTCATGCGCTCGGGCGATGCCGTCCCCCACGTTGGACCGCATGCCAATTTCAGCGAATTGATGCGGGAAATGAGCGTCAAAGGTTTGGGTGCCACCGCCGTTGTGGATGATCATTTGAACGTGCTGGGAATTTTCACCGATGGTGACTTGCGTCGCCTGGTGGAGCAGGGTCTTGATTTGCGCACCACCACCGCCGCCGAGGTGATGCACCCGAACCCCAGCACCATCGCCCGCGATGCTCTGGCGGTAGAGGCGGCCGAAATGATGGAATTACGTTGTATTACCAGTGTGCTGGTGGTGGATGCGTCGGGCCAGCTCTGTGGCGCACTCAACAGCAATGACCTGATGCGCGCGAAGGTGATTTGACAATGCTCGTCGCACTCAATTTTTCACCTGAGTTGCTGCTTCGGGCCCAGGGCATTCGTGTGGTTTTTTTTGATGTGGATGGCGTCCTGACTGATGGTGGCCTGTATTTCACCGAGCAAGGTGAAACCATCAAGCGCTTTAATACGCTGGATGGGCATGGGCTCAAGTTATTGCAACGCGCTGGCATCATCCCGGTTGTCATCACCGGTCGCGACTCAAAACCCCTGCGTCTGCGGTTGGCCGCCTTGGGCATTGAACATGTCCACTATGGCACTGAAGACAAGCGCCCGGCCGCCGAACACACGCTCAAAGTCTTGGGGGTGAACTGGGAGCAGGCTGCGGCGATGGGGGACGATTGGCCAGACCTTGCCGTCATGGTGCGTTGCGCATTGGCTTGCGCGCCCTGTAATGGTCACCCGGAGGTTAAGGCGGTGGCGCATTACATTACCCATGCCAGAGGAGGTGAAGGGGCGGCCAGAGAGCTGTGTGATCTGCTGCTGACGGCAAGCGGGCGATACGCCGCGTTGCTGGAGGAGCATCGCCAGTGATTAATCTGATACGTGTATGGGGGGATCGAATTTCGCTTTACCTGCCCATTATTCTCATGGGCATCTTGGCGTTGGGTACCTATTGGCTGGTTAGAAGCACTCCGCTCATGATATTGCAGGGGCAAGAAACACCGATGCTGCATGAGCCAGACTACTTTATGCGCAAGTTCTCGGTCAAGTCGTTTGATGGTGCGGGGCAGCTCAAAAGCGAAGTACTCGGGTCCGATGCGCGCCATTTTCCAGACTCAGATACCTTGGAAATTGATTTAGTTCGCATCCGCACATTCACCGCCGAGGGCGGCCTGACGACCGCAACCGCAAGACGTGCAGTCACGAATGCTGATGCCTCCGAGGTGCAACTGTTAGGCGAAGCACACGTGGTGCGTGAGCCGCTGACAGACAAGGCCGGGCAAGTTCAACCCCGAATGGAATTTCGAAGTGAGTTTTTGCATGCGTTTATGGACACCGAGCGTGTCCAATCACACAAACCGGTGGAACTGACACATGGGAGCGACAAATTTACTGCGGATACGATGAACTTTGACAATCGGAGTCGCGTGATGGAACTTAAAGGGCGCGTCAAGGGAACGCTTGTGCCGGGTGCGGTCAAATAAATAGATTAAGGTGGCGTGCTTGTTGGCGCCGATTAAATCTTGACGCCTATTGATCGCTTCTTCGGTAAACCAAATCGTGATGTCGCCGCGCAGTCAGACGGTCTGCAGGGCCAGCCATCTGGAGAGTTTTCAATCAAGATGACATAAAAAAAGGGCCACAAGAGCCCTTTAATTCTCAACTGACCTAATGCCAGGCGAGTGTGTGTGCTTAGTAGCTGCTGCGGCCACCACCGTAACCACCACCACCGCCACCGCCACTGCCACTGCGACCAGCGCCGCCACCAGCGCCACCACCGTAGCCGCCACCACCACCGCCGCCGCTACGGCCAGCGCCGCCGCCGTAACCACCGCCCCCAGCGCCACCACCGAAGCCGCCGCCGCCAGTGCGGGGAGGACGGGCTTCCATCGGACGGGCTTCGTTCACCACGAGACCGCGGCCACCGTATTGCTGACCGTTCATTCCGCTGATGGCGGCTTGCGCCTCAGCGTCGCTGCCCATTTCCACAAAGCCGAAGCCCTTGGAGCGGCCGGTATCACGTTCCATCATGACCTTGGCGCTAGTAACGGTACCATGTGCGGCAAATGCTTGCTGCAGGTCTTCGTCACGGAAAGTGTAGGGCAGGTTGCCCACGTAAAGTTTGTTGCCCATGAAAGGACTCCTCAAAATAACTCAAAACGCGATGGAGTCCAAAACCGCTAATACCACGCAATCAACAAACGAATGAAGACTTCAAGCAGACGCGAAACTGACTAAACACCGCAAACTTGTAAAACCTTTTTTGGCATTACTGTTAGATTATGCTGCAAAAATAAATAGTTGACAAATATTTTATAAAAAATGTCAAAAATAGCCCCATGGCGCTAACTGGAGCTGCCAGCGCACGACTCGCAAACACGGTGGCCCCCCGATCAAGGTGGCATCAAAAGTCTGAGCAGCGCGCTTAGCGGATGTTCCGGGCCTCAAGACCGACCAAAGAAGTTCCGCAAGAAGAAGTTTTCGATGGTCTGGAAATCGGCGGGGCTACCATCGACGCCCCATGCTCGTTGGCATAGTTGCCCAATGCGCTTGCGTGATGCTTAAAAGATGCAACATAGGGGTAAGTGGCTGGGCAACTTCAGGCTTGATCATTTCCACGGCGTCTCATCGGCATGCAAGACCGAGTGGTCGAGAATGTCGTCCTTGAGTGCATCGACCAGTGGCTGCAATTGCACGCCACAGATGCCAACAGCCTCGTCGTTCTTGATGGCCGGGTATCGTTGCACTGTAAAGACGCAACCATCCAGCGACGCAGCAAGTTGGCGTTGAGTCCGTTAGCCAGCGCGACCGCACCGACCACCCACTGACAGCATTGAATTTTTGGAGTGTGCACGTGTCCCCCTGAGTTGAAGTGAACACCAGTCACCCAAGAGTTGCAGATATCCGCAAGAGGCCGTGCGCCACCCGCTTCCCCGCAGCTTGTCAGCCATCAGGGCGCCAGGTTTTCTGTTGTCCAGACGGCGAAGCTGCAAGCAATACGAACTGGTTTTGCGTTGACCGTGAAGGTCTAAGGCAGATTTTCGTAAAAATAGTCAAAATAATGTTGACGACCGAGGTAAACGGTTGCATAATTGCAGGCTTCGCTTAAAAAAGCATGAAGTATCTGCCTAACGAACGCGATGTGAGTGGTTCATATCGCTGCCGACAGGCCCAAGACTGACTGAAAAATTGCAAAACACTGTCTTAAATACGGGTGGATTGTGGTTATTGGTGCAAGTTGGGAATAATTGAAATGATCCAAGTTGAATCTCGATTAGAAGTTGCCGACAATACCGGCGCAAAGTCCGTTCTGTGCATCAAAGTGCTCGGGGGGTCCAAGCGTCGTTACGCAAGCGTTGGCGATGTCATTAAAGTAAGTATCAAAGAAGCCGCGCCCCGCGGTCGCGTCAAAAAAGGCGAGATCTACAGTGCAGTGGTGGTTCGCACGGCCAAAGGCATTCGTCGTAGTGACGGCTCGCTGGTCAAATTCGACGGCAATGCAGCTGTGTTGCTGAATGCTAAATTAGAGCCAATCGGCACCCGTATCTTCGGCCCAGTAACGCGTGAATTGCGCACTGAGAAGTTTATGAAGATCGTGTCTTTGGCTCCTGAAGTTTTGTAAGGACGCGCCATGAACAAGATTCGCAAAGGCGACGACATCATCGTGCTCACTGGGCGCGACAAGGGGAAGCGCGGCAAAATTGCTTTGCGCAAAGATGACTCCTACGTGCTCGTCGAAGGTATCAATGTAGTCAAAAAGCATACCAAGCCAAACCCACTTAAGGGTGCGGTTGGTGGCATCATTGAAAAGTCCATGCCGATTCACCAGTCTAACGTAGCCATTTTCAATGTTGCTACTGGTAAGGCTGATCGGGTTGGTATCAAGCTGGCGGCTGACGGTAAGCGTGTTCGCGTTTACAAGTCCAGTGGTGAAGAAATCAAGGTGGCATAAGCATGGCTCGTTTGCAACAACATTTTCGCGAAAAATTAGCGCCGGAGCTGATGGCCAAGTTTGGCTACACATCTCCAATGCAAGTTCCTCGTCTTACCAAGATCACTCTCAATATGGGGGTTAGTGAGGCCGTCGCCGACAAAAAAGTTATGGATCACGCGGTCAGCGATCTCAGCAAGATTGCAGGTCAAAAACCAGTAGTCACCATGTCCAAGAAAGCCATTGCCGGCTTCAAGATTCGTGAGAATCAGGCAATTGGCTGCATGGTCACGCTGCGCGGCGTCCAGATGTTTGAATTTTTGGATCGCTTTGTAACTGTGGCTCTGCCACGTGTTCGTGACTTTCGGGGTATTTCCGGCCGTGCGTTTGATGGCCGTGGTAACTACAAAATCGGCGTCAAAGAGCAAATCATCTTCCCTGAAATTGAATACGACAAGGTTGACGCCTTGCGTGGTCTCAATATCAGCATCACCACAACGGCCAAGACCGATGAAGAGTGCAAAGCACTGCTCACGGGTTTCCGTTTCCCGTTCAAAAACTGAGGTGACCCGTGGCTAAAATGGCTTTAATCCAGCGCGAGCTGAAGCGCGACAACCTGGTCGCTAAATACGCGAAAAAACACGCGGAATTCAAGGCAATTGCAGGCGATGTGAAGCGCAGCGATGAAGAGCGTGCTGCTGCTCGTCTGGGTTTGCAAAAACTCCCTCGCAATGCGAACCCGACTCGCCAGCGTAATCGCTGCGCAATCACCGGGCGCCCTCGTGGTACGTTCCAGCATTTTGGTCTGGCGCGTGCAAAAATTCGTGAAATGGCTTTTGCCGGGGAAATTCCCGGCATAGTCAAGGCCAGCTGGTAAGCGGTAGGAGACATTGATATGAGCATGAGTGATCCCATTGCCGACCTGTTGACGCGCATTCGCAATGCACAAATGGTGGCTAAAACGACGGTGACAGTTCCTTCTTCCAAAGTGAAGATTGCAATTGCACAAGTTTTGACTGAAGAGGGCTATATCGATAGTTTTAAGGTTAATGCCAATGACGGCAAGCCTGAACTCGAAATTGTCTTGAAATATTACGCTGGTCGCCCAGTAATTGAGCGTATTGAGCGCGTTAGCCGTCCCGGCTTGCGCATTTACCGTGGCAGTGATGCCATCCCCCAAGTCCAGAACGGCCTGGGTGTGGCAATAGTCACAACCCCCAAGGGCGTTATGACTGATCGCAAAGCACGCGCTACCGGTGTCGGTGGCGAAGTGTTGTGCTACGTCGCCTAAAGCGTGACATTGAGGAGAAATAGAAAATGTCCCGAATAGGAAAAATGCCCGTCGCCGTTCCGGCTGGCGTGGATGTCTTGGTTAAGGCAGATCAAATCAGTGTCAAAGGCACTGGTGGTAGTCTGTTCCTGACTCAAAATGCTTTGGTCAAAGTGAGCAGTGATGCTGGCAATCTGAGTTTTCAGCCCGCCAACGACTCTCGCGAAGCAAACGCCATGAGTGGCACCATGCGTCAGCTGGTGAATAACATGGTGGTTGGGGTGACCAAAGGTTTTGAGAAGAAATTGAATCTTGTTGGTGTGGGTTACAAGGCCCAGGCGCAAGGCGCAAAACTAAATCTTACAGTGGGCTATTCCCATCCGGTCAATAAAGACATGCCAGCGGGCATCACTGTTGCGACCCCGACCCCCACCGAGATCGTGATCAAGGGTGCGGACCGCCAGCGCGTAGGCCAAGTGGCTGCTGAAATTCGTGCGATTCGTCCACCCGAGCCCTACAAAGGCAAAGGCATCCGTTATTCGGACGAAAAGATCACGATCAAAGAAACCAAGAAGAAATAAGGAGCTGCAACATGTTGACCAAAAAAGAGCAGCGTCTTCGCAGGGCGCGTCAAACCCGGATTCGGATAGCCATTCAAGGTGTTGCCCGTCTGACGGTAAACCGTACAAACCTGCATATCTATGCGAGCGTCATTTCTGGCGATGGCACCAAAATATTAGCAAGCGCATCCACGGCGGAAGTCGAAGTGCGCAAAGCGTTGGGCGGTTCGGGTAAAGGCGGTAACGTTGCCGCTGCCCAAGCCATTGGCAAGCGCCTGGCTGAAAAAGCCAAGGCGGTTGGTGTTGAAAAAGTTGCGTTTGATCGTGCAGGCTTTGCGTACCATGGCCGCGTCAAGGCGCTGGCAGATGCAGCACGTGAAGCGGGCTTGCAGTTCTAAGCAGATCGGAAATTAAGATGGCTAAAGTTCAAGCGAAAATGCAGGGTAAGGCCGTAGGGCCTGAGGATGGCCTGCGCGAAAAAATGATCGCGATTAATCGCGTTACCAAAGTTGTCAAAGGGGGGCGAATTTTAGGTTTCGCCGCCTTGACAGTAGTGGGCGACGGAGACGGTAGTGTTGGTATGGGCAAGGGTAAATCAAAAGAAGTTCCTGCAGCCGTTCAGAAGGCTATGGAAGAAGCCCGTCGAAATATGACCAAGATGACACTCAAGAACGGATCGATTCATCATAAGGTGATGGGTCAGCATGGCGCCGCTTCTGTCATGATGGCGCCAGCGCCAAAAGGCACGGGCATCATTGCTGGTGGCCCGATGCGTGCAGTCTTTGAGGTTATTGGTATTACCGATATCGTGGCTAAAAGTCATGGTTCGACCAACCCCTACAACATGGTTCGTGCGACGCTTGATGCGCTGTCTCATGATAGGACGCCGTCTCAAGTTGCCGCTAAGCGCGGCAAGACGATTGAAGAACTTTTTGTATAGGCAGGCGTCGCAAAATGACAACACAACAAACAATTAAGGTTCAGTTGATTCGTAGCCCGATTGGGTGCCAAGAATCACATCGAGCCACTGTTCGAGGACTTGGCCTTCGAAAAATTCGCAGCACGAGCGAGTTGGTTGATACACCCGAAGTCCGTGGGATGATTAACAAGATCAGTTACTTGATCAAAGTGCTCTAAGAGGTTGATGATGGAACTTAATGGTATTAAGCCCGCTGATGGCGCAAAGCATTACAAGCGTCGTGTCGGTCGTGGTATCGGATCCGGCATCGGAAAAACTGCGGGTCGGGGGCATAAGGGGCAAAAATCTCGTGCTGGTGGCTACCACAAAGTTGGTTTTGAGGGGGGGCAGATGCCTATGCAGCGTCGGCTGCCCAAGCGAGGCTTCAAGTCTCAATTGCTAAAGTTCAATGCCGAAGTGACATTGAGCGCGTTGGAGCAGTTGGGTGCGAGTGATGTGGATTTGGTTACCCTGAAGCAAGCTGGCTTGGTTGGGGAGTTGGCTAAAGTCGTTAAAGTGATCATGACTGGCAAACTCACCAAAGCTGTGAGGCTAACGGGTATTGGTGCAACAGCGGCCGCCAAACTCGCCATTGAAGCTGCCGGCGGAAGTCTCGCCTAAGCTTGTATTTGAAAGAAATTACAAGTGGCAACTAACGCGACGCAACTGGCAAAAAATGGCAAATTCGGCGACTTGCGTCGACGGCTTGTCTTTTTGTTGCTTGCCCTGGTTGTGTACCGTGTGGGCGCGCATATTCCTGTTCCTGGCATTGACCCGGTTCAGTTGGCGCAGTTCTTCAAGGGTCAACAGGGCGGGATCTTGGGCATGTTCAACATGTTTTCAGGTGGGGCTTTGTCACGTTTTACGGTGTTTGCATTGGGGATCATGCCGTATATATCGGCATCCATCATCATGCAGTTGTTGACTTACGTGCTGCCTGCCTTCGAGCAATTGAAAAAAGAGGGCGAAGCAGGTCGGCGCAAGATTACGCAGTACACCCGCTATGGCACTCTTGGTCTGGCACTATTTCAATCAATGGGAATTGCCATTGCGCTTGAAAGTTCGCCGGGCTTGGTGATTGCACCTGGATTTGGATTTCGCATGACCGCGATCGTGACATTGACGTCGGGAACATTGTTCCTGATGTGGTTAGGGGAGCAAATCACAGAGCGTGGTTTGGGCAACGGTATTTCCATACTTATTTTTGGCGGCATAGCCGCTGGTCTCCCCAATGCCATAGGCGGCTTGCTTGAACTTGTTCGAACGGGGGCGATGAGCATTATTGTTGCCCTCTTCATTGTGATCTTGGTGGCGTTGGTTACTTATTTTGTTGTTTTTGTTGAACGCGGACAGAGAAAAATACTGGTTAATTATGCAAGACGACAGGTGGGTAATAAAGTCTATGGCGGACAGTCATCTCATTTGCCCTTAAAGTTGAATATGGCAGGGGTAATTCCCCCGATTTTTGCTTCATCTATTATTTTGTTACCAGCAACGGTGGTGGGTTGGTTTAGCGCTGGCGAGTCCATGCGCTGGTTGAAAGACATTGCGGGGTCTCTGACGCCAGGGCAGCCTATCTATGTGATGCTGTACGCAGCAGCTATTATATTTTTCTGCTTTTTCTATACTGCATTGGTATTTAACAGTCGTGAAACGGCTGACAATTTAAAAAAGAGCGGCGCATTTATTCCGGGCATTCGACCGGGGGACCATACCGCTAAATACATTGATAAGATTTTGCTTCGTCTGACTTTTGCTGGCGCGATTTACATCACAATGGTTTGTTTGTTGCCCGAATTCCTGATCTTGAAGTACAACGTACCGTTTTACTTTGGTGGGACATCACTTCTAATTATTGTTGTGGTGACTATGGATTTCATGGCACAGGTGCAGAATTACATGATGTCGCAGCAATATGAATCGCTGTTGAAGAAGGCTAATTTCAAGTCTTCATAAGGCGATTGGTAAATATGTCAAAAGACGATGTTATTCAAATGCAGGGAGAGGTAGTCGAAAATCTACCCAATGCAACTTTTCGTGTGAAACTTGAAAATGGCCATGTGGTACTTGGTCATATTTCAGGGAAGATGCGGATGCACTACATTCGTATTCTTCCAGGGGATAAGGTCACCGTTGAGTTGACGCCTTACGATTTGAGCCGGGCAAGAATTGTATTCAGGGCTAAATAGCAGCGATGGTATTTTTGCCAAGCGACGTAATGTCGAATTATTAAATATTGTTTAAGGAAAATGAAATGAAAGTTTCTGCTTCGGTCAAGAAAATATGTCGTAACTGCAAGGTAATACGACGCAAGGGCGTCGTACGTGTGATCTGTACTGATCCACGTCATAAGCAGCGCCAGGGTTAATTACAAGAGTTTTAGAGGACGAAAATGGCACGTATCGCTGGCATCAATATTCCGCCGCAACAGCATTCAGAGATTGGCTTGACCGCTATTTTTGGAGTTGGTCGCAACCGCGCTCGCAAAATTTGCGATGCTTGTGGCATCGCTTACTCCAAAAAGGTCAAGGATTTGACCGATTTGGATTTGGAAAAAATTCGCGACCAAGTCGCGCAATTTACTATCGAGGGTGATTTGCGTCGGGAAACAACAATGAACATCAAGCGATTGATGGATATCGGTTGCTACCGAGGTTTCC
The DNA here is from genome assembly GCA_025359085.1 of Gammaproteobacteria bacterium. Lineage (GTDB taxonomy): Bacteria > Pseudomonadota > Gammaproteobacteria > Burkholderiales > Burkholderiaceae_C > Rhodoferax. The sequence continues at coordinate 12,963 of JANYHL010000048.1, read as the reverse complement.
GACATCGTCGCGGCTTGCCCATGCGTGGCCAGCGTACACGCACAAACGCCCGCACCCGTAAGGGGCCGCGTAAGGCAGCCCAGTCACTGAAGAAATAACAGGCATTGAAAGATCACCATGGCAAAAGCTCCCGCCAATAATGCGGCCCAACGTGTTCGTAAGAAAGTTCGTAAAAACGTTGCGGATGGCATTGCGCACGTCCACGCTTCGTTTAACAACACCATCATCACAATCACGGATCGGCAAGGTAATGCTTTGTCGTGGGCGTCATCTGGTGGTCAAGGTTTCAAAGGCTCCCGCAAGTCCACGCCCTTCGCAGCCCAGGTGGCTTCAGAGGTGGCTGGCCGTGCCGCCATTGAGCAGGGTGTCAAGAACCTTGACGTCGAAATCAAAGGCCCAGGGCCAGGTCGGGAATCTTCAGTTCGCGCTCTTGCCGCTCTCGGCATTCGCATCAATATGATTGCGGATGTAACGCCAGTGCCGCATAACGGATGCCGCCCGCAGAAGCGCCGTCGTATCTAATTCGCATCGCATTTTTAACCAAGCCCACCGCCACAAGCCCAGCGCTTATGGCTCCCGTGCTCATGCACGGCAGATGACATAAAGGAAGTTCACGTGGCACGTTACCTCGGCCCCAAGGCCAAATTATCCCGCCGTGAAGGCACTGATCTCTTTTTGAAGAGTGCTCGTCGTTCAATTGGAGATAAGGCCAAATTTGACTCCAAACCCGGTCAGCACGGGCGCACATCGGGTGCACGGACATCCGACTTCGGCTTGCAGCTTCGCGAGAAGCAAAAGGTCAAACGCATGTATGGTGTTCTCGAAAAGCAGTTTCGTCGGTACTTCGAAGAAGCTGACCGCCGCAAAGGCAACACCGGTGCAAATCTGCTGTCCCTTTTGGAATCTCGCTTCGACAATGTCGTGTACCGCATGGGCTTTGGCTCAACTCGCGCTGAAGCTCGACAGCTTGTTTCTCATAAAGCCATGACCGTCAACGGTAAGTGCGTCAACATTCCGTCGTACATGGTTAAAGCGGGCGATATGATTGCTGTTCGTGATAAGTCGAAGAAACAGAACCGTATTGTGGAGGCGCTTCAACTGGCTCAGCAAGTAGGCATGCCGGCGTGGGTTGAGATTAATGTTGAAAAAGCTGAAGGTACGTTTAAATCGGTTCCTGATCGGGATCAGTTTGCCGCCGATGTCAATGAATCACTGATTGTTGAGTTGTATTCGCGTTAATCGCGCGATCCGCACGATTTAATTTGAAATTGTTCCTGAGACGTAAATAACCACGTCCCAGGTGCTTCGTCAACCTTACCGGTGTAACGAGCCGGGGGTATTGAGAGGGAGTTCCCATGCAAAATAGTTTATTGAAACCCAAGGCCATCAATGTCGAGCAAATGGGTGGCAATCGTGCCAAAGTTGCTCTTGAGCCCTTTGAACGGGGATATGGTCATACGCTCGGCAATGCATTGCGTCGGGTTTTGCTAGCCTCAATGCCTGGCTATGCTGCCACTGAAGTTACCATTGCTGGCGTCTTGCATGAGTATTCCTCTATTGACGGGGTGCAAGAAGATGTTGTAAATATCTTGTTGAACCTCAAGGGTGTTGTGTTCAAGCTTCACAACCGCGACGAGGTGACCCTGAGCCTGCGCAAAGACGCAGAAGGACTTGTTACGGCCAGCGATATCCAGACGCCCCATGATGTCGAGATCATTAATCCTGACCATGTGATTGCACACTTGTCGCAAGGCGGCAAGTTGGATATGCAAATCAAGGTTGAAAAAGGTCGCGGCTATGTGCCTGGAACGATGCGTCGTCATGGCGATGAGCCCACCAAGTCGATCGGGCGCATTATTTTGGACGCTTCTTTTTCTCCAGTAAAGCGGGTAAGTTATACGGTTGAAAGTGCGCGGGTTGAGCAGCGCACGGATCTTGACAAGTTAGTTGTTGACATAGAAACCAATGGCGCTATTTCTGCAGAAGATGCAGTTCGCGCTTCGGCAAAGATTCTTGTTGAGCAATTAGCTGTGTTTGCGCAGTTGGAAGGCAGCGAGTTAGCGGCGTTTGATGCGCCGTCCCCACGAGGCAGCACACAGTTTGATCCTATTTTGCTGCGTCCGGTGGATGAACTTGAACTAACGGTTCGTTCGGCTAATTGCTTGAAGGCCGAAAATATTTACTATATCGGCGACCTGATTCAGCGGACAGAAAACGAGCTGCTTAAAACGCCGAATCTGGGGCGTAAGTCGCTCAATGAAATAAAGGAAGTGCTGGCTTCCCGTGGTCTGACTTTGGGCATGAAGCTTGAAAGTTGGCCTCCAGCCGCTCTCGAAAAGCGTTAATTTTTTAGAGACCTGAAAAGGAGCTCTGTGCCACAGACAGTACCTGATACGGCTGCCTGTTTAATTATTCAAGGAAAGCACCATGCGTCACGGACACGGACTACGTAAACTTAATCGCACTAGCGAGCATCGCTTGGCAATGCTGCGCAATATGATGAACTCGCTCATTGAGCATGAAGTCATCAAAACCACACTCCCTAAGGCTAAAGAGCTGCGTCGTGTGGTTGAGCCCATGATCACATTGGCCAAAGAAGCTACGGTTGCCAACCGTCGTTTGGCGTTTGATCGTTTGCGCGATCGTGACAGTGTTGTCAAGTTGTTTAACGACCTGGGCCCCCGTTTCAAGGCCCGTCCCGGTGGCTATACCCGCATTTTGAAAATGGGTTTCCGTGTGGGTGACAATGCGCCGATGGCTCTGGTTGAGTTGGTGGATCGTCCTGAGCTGATAGAAGCTCCTGCCGACGAGAAAAGCCAAGGTTAATCAGGTATAATTAACACTTATCGCGCGATGGAGCAGCCTGGTAGCTCGTTGGGCTCATAACCCAAAGGTCGTAGGTTCAAATCCTACTCGCGCAACCAATAGATGCGGGGCTTTCCCCGTAAGTAAACGCCAACTTGATGTTGGCGTTTTGCTTTTGTGACGAGGTCACTCAAGTTCAATACTTGCTGAAAGCAATGATAGATTTTTTCTGGATGAACAAGGCAAGCGCCAGGTTTGGGGAAATTACAGAAAGGATGTTGCACTAGCAAATTCGGCGCCTTCATTCGCATACCTCGTTGGACAAGGCACCCTATTTACACGCTTTCGCACAACTGCTGGCAGCAAGAAAGCGGCATAATCCATCACACATTTGATTGGTAATTTACAGCTATGGATGGATCTGTCATGCTTACGAGCACTGCCGATGTCGGAGGCGGCCATCCCGCCATGTCTGGTGCTAGCGCAATCACTGGTCATGCCCTGTCGGTTCGAGCCAAAGGCCTGATCGTCATTGGCCTCTTGGTCATCTATGCCATGGCGATTGCCGTTTTTGCACTGCATCAAAAAAACCTGTTACTGCACGATTTTCAGGAAATCCAGCAATCGCAGGAAATTGATAGCGTGCTCAAACAGGTGGACATGGCCGTTTTTCACTCGGTCATGTCAATCATTCCCAACATCAATGCGACTGATCGGGAAGCGGGGATGCAATTCATCCTTATGTACCATCAGAGGCTCGTCAACAAACAGGAAGAGCTTACAGCGCGCATGCCCCAGTACAGTTTTAGCCTGAAGTCGGTCAATGCCGCTTTGACTGAAGTCACCGCGAACCCCTCCCGCGGCAATATGGATCAGTTGATTCGTGAACTGGTAAGAACCAAGAATGAAATCTCGCGGCTGGCCGAAAAGTCAGAAAAAAACAGAGATCAACTATCACGTAATTACCACACTAAAAGTGATTCGGTGGCAATGACAGCGCTGTTTTTCGGAGTCTTGGGGCTGACCTCGCTGGGCGCAATTACATGGCTGTTTTTCCGGCGCTTGACCAACGACTTGGGCTCCTTGCAAAAACGCGCCCTGGACATCGTCAAAGGCTATCGTGGCGACGCCCTTCCGATCCGGCGCCATGATGAAGTCGGCCAGTTGATGAAAGCCGTTAACAGCATGGCGAGCACGCTCGACAAGCACGAAAAAGAGTTGATGCTGGAGCGTCAAAAATATTTTCACCAAGAAAAAATGGCAGCCATTGGCGCGCTGGCGGCTGGTGTGGCGCACGAAATCGGCAATCCAATCGCCGCCATTTCCGGCCTGGCACAAGAAATGAACGAACGTCGCGACAGCCGCTGTGGGCCCGGAGAATGCGAGTCTTGTCGGCCCGATCTGATTCAGGTGCAGACACAGCGCCTGGCAGCCATCACGCGTGAAATCTCATCGCTGGCCGCGTATCAGACCATCGAGCCGCAGTTGCTCGACCTGAATGCCTTACTGCGCAGCACCGCCAGCCTGCTTCGGTATGACAAGCGTCTGCGCCGCGTGGCGCTCAAACTCGAGCTTGACGATCAATTGCCGGCGATTTTCGGGGTCGCAGACCAGTTCACCCAGGTCATCATGAATCTTCTGATCAATTCCATGGATGCACTGGAAGACGTGAGTGATCCCACTCCGGTCATTACGCTGACCACGCACGCCGAGGCCCAGTGCGCGCGTCTGACGGTGCAGGACAATGGGCGTGGCATGAATGAAAAAACCCTGAGCCGCGCGTTCGAGGCCTTTTATACAACCAAGCCGGTGGGCAAGGGCACCGGGCTGGGCTTGTCGCTGTGTTACTCAATCATGCAGAAAAATGGTGGCTCCATCAGCATCGACTCCACGCTAGGCACCGGCACCTCGGTGCAGGTCTTTTTCGCTCTGACCGAGGTCGCCTTCAACGAGGCAAATACTGCATGAAATCACTGGTCGTGCTGGTCATCGACGACGAGCCTGCAATCCGGCAGATACTGGCCGCCTATTTAACCAAGGCCGGGCACTTCGTTAGCCAGGCCGCCAACGGCACCGATGCGTTCGAGCGGCTCTCCAAAGGCGATGTGGATGTGGCCCTCTGCGATATCCAGATGCCGGGCATCACTGGCATCGAACTGGTACGACGCACCCGTGCCGCTGGCATCGACACCAACTTCATCATGATGACGGCCTATGCGTCGGTGGACACCGCAATTGAAGCAATTCAGGCTGGCGCTGCTGATTACATGATCAAGCCCTTGCGCAATGAAGAGATCATGCACCGGCTGGTGAAAGTTGGCGATCTGCGCGGTCTGCGCGACGAGAATCGGGTGCTGCGCAGACTGGTTCAGGGCAAAAAGGAAGACATGTTCGGCTTTGGTTCGCCCGCCATGCAGCAGGTGGAGCGCCTGATCAGCAAGGTCGCGCCAACCGACAGCACGGTTCTGGTGACCGGAGAAAGCGGAACCGGCAAAGGCGTGATCGCACGCCTGATCCACCAGCAAAGTCGGCGCGCCGATGCACCCTTTATTCCGGTCAATTGCGGCGCCATTCCAGAGAACCTGATGGAAAGCGAATTATTCGGCCACACCAAGGGCTCTTTCACGGGCGCCGACAAGGCACGCAAAGGACTGTTCCTGGAAGCCGACAAAGGCACCCTTTTTCTGGATGAAATCGGTGATCTGCCGCTGCAATTGCAGGTAAAACTGTTGCATGTGATCGAGGAAAAAATGGTTCGCCCGGTTGGCAGCGAGCAATTTCGCCATGCCGATGTCCGCATTGTCGCGGCGACCAACCGCGATCTCAAACAGATGGTCGTTGACGGCAAATTTCGTCAGGACCTGTATTTCCGCCTGACCGTTTTCCATGTGCATATACCGCCATTGCGCGAACACCGGCAGGACATCCCCGATCTGCTGCGCTTTCTGCTCCAGCGCAACGCAAAACACTCAGGTGATGAACACAACATCTCCATTGACCCAGAAGCGGAGGAAATGCTGAGTGCTTATGCTTGGCCGGGAAACGTGCGAGAAATGGAAAATGTCATTGATCGTGCGCTGATTTTGGCCGAGGAGGGACACATTGGCTGCTCCGATTTACCCTCCCAGATCACGCGCATGGCGTTAAGCCGACCGACTGAGTCGGCATCGGGTGAAAATCTGCGCGATCAGGTACGCCGCTTCGAGCTGTCGGTCATTTCCAATGCCATCAGCGAAGCCGACGGCGACCGCCGTTGCGCGGCGCAAAAACTAGGCATCGGATTGTCCAGCCTTTACCGAAAACTCGAAGAATGCGAACCCCTTGAAACGTCGCAGCAAGACAGCACTCCTAGCGCAATGCAGTAGCGTCAAGTTAGCGCTTGCGCCGGGAAAAAAGCGCCCAGATCGGGCATTTTCATGCCCGTCATCCTGAAGGCAGAACATTGCTCCTTCATCATCAAACGCATGGCACTCATCATGTAATCTTTTTTGAAGCCTTCTTCAAGGGTAAATATTTCCTGCATCTTGTGACTGTAAAACTCCATATAGCATTTTGCCAATGCCTGAGTCACCTCTTCCAGCGTCATTTGCAAGGGTTCGATGATCGGTGTGACCAGGTTGTATTTGGAATAATCAAAAACCCGGATTCTGTCCTTCATCTCCTTGTACATCGGTGTGTAAGGCCAGGGCGTCACGATCGGGAAAACGGCAACGTCAGGGTTGAGATAAATTGCCGCCGCAATGGTTTTCTTGACGGAGTCCCAGGTTTCCTCCGGAAAGCCGACCATGAAAGACGCTTCCGTGACGATCCCGGCCTTATTCAGCAACTCAAGCGCAAGCTTGGTGGTTTTCATCTCAATGCCCTTGTTCAGGCTGTTCAGAACATCGTCATCGCCGCTTTCGGCCCCCATGTAGATATGGATGACCCCGGCTTTCTTGTATTTGTCCAGGATATCCTGGTCGCGCACAATATCTTCGACCCTCGTTTCCATGAGCAGTGATATCGGCAGATTTTTTTCAATCAGCAAGTCCAGCAGGCGTTCCCAGCGGTGCCGGTCCCGGGTCGGATAAGCATCAATCAGAGTAAACACCATGACCTGATGTTTTTCATGCAGAAAAACAATTTCTTCGATCACCTTTTCCGGCTCCCTGGCGCGCCAACTGCCGCGCCAGAAAAGCCGTTGACTGCAAAAACTACAGCTCATCTCGCAACCGCGCGAAGTCAATATGGAAGCCATTCTCCCACCCGGATGAACCCAGTAGTTGTAAAGCTCCCACTCCAGCAGATCCCAGGCTGGCGTCAATTCATCCAGATTGCGTATCTGCTCCTGCCTGGCATTGATAACCGTCTTGCCGTGCTCGCGGTAGGCAATCCCCTTGACCTCTTTGACCGCACCGGGCGTGCCCTCCTGCAAAGCCAACAACAGCGCTTTTAATATCAATTCTCCTTCGCCAAGAATAATATAGTCGAGCGCATCTTTTTCAGACTCAAACACTTCCGCCGGCAAGAAAGTGGGGTGCGGCCCGCCCAGTATGGTCACAATTGCGGGGTTGATCTCCTTGGCCAGTTTCAAAATCGCAATTGAATCCGGCATGGCAGCGGTGCTGATGGCGCCGGTCACCGGAAGGTAGTCGTAAGTCAGCACGTAGTCGGGTTTGAAGCGTTCTATCTCGGCCCGGATTTCCACATACGAGTGTGACTTGTTCATTGCATCGTAGATTTTCGGCTCCACGCCAGCGCCACGCACGGCACCGGCCAGATACACCAGATGCAATGGCGGCCACGAGCCCACCACCTGAACGCCCCAGCAATGGTAGGGTGCGGTGACAAACAATATTTTGGGCAGGTTCTTCAAATCTTGCACTCCTTAAAAAATTTCCGCAGACGCAACTGAATCACCGTCCCGCCTAGCACCAGCGACACCAGCAAAACATGCTTCAAAACCAGCGCCGCCACTTGCCCGCTGCCGGCCGCCTCTGCCCATTCGAACTTTTCATACGACAGGGTACGACCGATGCCGAGCAAAATAAGCAGGGCCCAGCAGACGCGAGTCACCTGGTTCAAACTTTTGGCAAGATCCCGCGCAAACCCAATCCAGCTTGCATCGGGTTGTTCCTGCGTTTTCCGATAGATGAACCACAATAAAAGCAGGCTGCAAAACAGCAGCGCTACCGAAAAGTCATGGAACCAGTTGTTCAACATGACGAAAATGGCGAGTGTGGAATGGTCCATAAATCAATACTTGTAAACCGCAATGGCATGCAATGCGGTATCCGAAATAAAAATCAACCTTCTCTTTTGATCGATCGCAATGCCGTTCGGCTGCCGTAGCTCCGTTCCATAGCTCAGGACATATTTTCCCAGCGAGTCGAACACTTTGACTCCTGCCGGCGCCGCATCGACCACATGAATCCTCCCCTGGTCGTTGACGCGGTTCTTGGACGGTGTGAATTCCTTGGCTTTCTTCTCCAGCAGCGCGGGGGATGGAAGGTCATCCAGGGCGATGCCCATCGGCGCCTTGAGGGCTGCAGCGCCGTCTTTTTCAAACAGATGCGCCGACCTGCCGCTGCAGGTAAAGGCCTTCACTTCGCCGCTCTTGGCATCGCTCACCAGCAGGCGGCCATCGGGCGTGACCGTGGCCGAGGTCGGATAACCGAGCTCGAACTCGGCCGCCCCGCCGTTCGGAAAACGGGCAATCAGCTCGCCTTCTGCAGTCATATCCTTTTCGTCCTGCGCGCCAATCGCCAGCATTTGCCTGGAGGCCACATCGGAGACGTACAAATTGTTTTTATAAAAAGCCACACCCAAGGCCTTCATGCGCGTTTTTTGATCGGGCTGCCAGCCATACGCCTGCAGCAGCTTGCCGGTCTTGTAGTCCACGAACAGCAAGTCGCCCGATTTGAAATCGGTGGCATAAATCCGGTCGCCCTCCACAGCCAGACCGGTGATCGATGCCGGTTCGTTGTCAAGCAGATGCAGCGTGCGCAAGTGCACGAGTTTGTCGGAGAATTCATCGACACGGTCCGAACTCAGGTAGGAGACCAGCAGCTTTCTTTCGTGCAGCGCCAGCGCGAAAGGTCTCAACTTGTCGGGTTCCGGCGTTGGCTGCAAGCCGATGAAGACAGGCGGCTGATTGAACGCGGTGGGTTCGGTCATGGTGGCGGCGCGCTCCATCACCGTCCGGGTGAAATAAGCGATGCCCAATCCGGTCAACACCGCTGCCAGCAGCACGAGCGCGATGGCCCAGTGCGAGCGCTTCAAATGCCAGTTCATGCCTCAGATGCCTCCGTAGGAGTGGACCGTATCGTAGAGAAAACGGATTCCCCAGAGCGAAAACGCAACAAAAAGCGCTCCCACGATGGAATACCAGGCCAGAAAGACGCCACGCAGTTTCTTCCACACGGTATAAATATGAAGATAGATGACATACACCAGCCAACTGATGAGGCTCCATAGCTCAATTGGATCCCAGCCCCAGTAGCGCCCCCATGCGGCATCGGCCCAGACGGCGCCCGACACAATCATGATGCCCCAGAATACAAAACCCAGCAGCATGAGTCGGAAGTTGAACTCATCGTAGCGGTCGCCGGGCTCGATACCCAAAGCCGGGTCCGTCAGTACATTTTGGCGTTGCTGATACAGGCGCATGGCCGCCACGCCCGCCGCAAACATGAAACAACCCGCCGCCGCCGTGGCAAACCCGGCATGCACAAAGAGCCAGAAACTTTGCAGACTCACCGGCAGCGATTCTCCGCCGATCGGGTGCGTTCCAGCCCATCCCATCAGCAGCACGATAAATGGCATCAGCCCTACTCCGGTCGCACGCAGGAAGGGCTTCCACTGCTGTAGCACCAGATAGCTGAGCATGCCGAACCAGGCCGTGGCAGACATGGCTTCAAAGTAGGAAACAAAGGGTGGATGGCCGGTCTGTGCCCATCGCGCAGCAATCACCACAGTATGCAAGAGGAAGCCGCCCCACACGACCAAAATGGCAAGCTCCAGCGGGCGCGGTTTGCGAAACACCAGCGCCACGGTGAACAGACCGAAACCGAGTGCATAGACAATGGCGGTCAGCCAGAAAAGGACGGAGAGTACAGTCAGCATGGAATCAAAAACTTGAATGAGTCGGTAATGTACAAGATCGGTAAAGGTCTTGCTAAAGAAAGCCTTAATGCTGCAGCTTCAGGTCAACATCAAAGATATGAAATGTGCTCCCCGCCGTAAGAAAAACCATTCCCCAATATGAAAAGTTGATCACCGAAAAAACGGTGACAAAAAGCCAGGCGGCCCGTCGGCCGTTCCAGTTAAAAAACAGCCGCAGATGGATAGTCAGGCCGAGCATAAGCCAGGCCATCAGCGAAATCGAAAACACCGGGTCCCAGCGCCACCAGGTCCCGAACAGGATCGAAGAATAGTAGCTGCCCAGGGCAAACATGACCGTGTGATTGACAAAACCGAAGTTGATGTAACGAAAGGCGAGTTCATCGATGATGGCCAGTTGCGGCTGCGTGTTGACCGGCGCGGTTTTCTTTCCTGCACTGGCGGCGTCGCTCCGGCTTGCCCACAGATAGAACCCGGACAGACAAAACGCCAGGGTAAATGGCGCAAAGGCGAGCCAGGAAAAGAGCGCGTGAAAGTCAACCCACAGGCTCAGCTCCGAGATCGTCAGCGGCATTCTTTCGGTGTTGAAAAAGGCCAGGCCATACAGCAGGAGGAGCAACGCCATCGGCACAGAAGTCAAAACCAGCAATCGGAAAGAGCCATGCACGGAGCGGTAAGAAAACGCGACAAACAGCAGCAGAAACCAACTTGCGCTCAAGGTGGCTTCGTAGGTGCCAAAAACCGGCGGATGGCCAACCCCCACCCACCGCATGGCGACAGAAGAGAGTTGGAAGACAAGACCGGCCACAAGGCCAAAAAAACCGTAGCGCACCAACCCGCTTCGCGCCAGGAAAAAGGCGGCCAAATAAAGCGCACCGGCCACCGCAAGGGACAAGGTCTCTAAAAAAGTCATGCCGTCTCACCCTTGAATGTCTCAGCCAGGCGAGCCAGCCAGTGGGCATGCAGCTTGGGGTAATAATCGAAACGCCCGGCCAGCCAGGTGCGGCCCGCGCCGTCCTGCCACAGCACCAGCTCTTTGCGGTAAAACAGCAATTTCCAGGTTAGTCCAACCCCCATCAAGATGAAGGCGATCCAGATGAAGGGATGACCCGGATTTCTGACGATTTGAAATTCCCCCGACCTGATGTAAGACGGGAAAGACAAGCTCAAGCCGTCATACTGCGCCCACTCTCCCGGCTTGATAAACCCGGTATAAACCGGAATTCTGCCTCGCAGTACTCGGACGAAATAAGCCGGGTTGACCGGGTTCATTGACTTGTTGACGATTTCCCCTTTCACTTTCGCATGGTCGGGGAAAAACGAAACAAATATCTTGTGTGGATAGCCGCGCACCTTAAAACTGTCTTCGCTGCCCGGAGCGAATATATTCAGCATGACATTAGCCTCATCGACGGTTTGGCCCGCCTTGTTTTTCAATTCGTACCTCGGAACGTAACCGTAACCGGCGATCGAGACTGCCGCATTCCCTACCTGCACAGCACTGCTCAATTTTGCAATATCGCGCCCACCGCGATGCAGAACTTGTGCCTCGAGCCGGGTAAAAAACAGCCTGCCGTCCCAAAAATCGGCGGCGATGGTTTCAACATCAAAATCAACCTTGGGCAGCGCGGCACCAGCGGCCCCGCCGATGGTCCGGTACTCGGCTTTGGCGCCACTAAATGGACGGCCTTCGGCAATAAGCGTCGTCCCTTCAAACCGGTAATAAACGTTCGTCACGGCGCCCGCCAGGAGCAGCAGAAAGCTGGCGTGAAACAGCAGGTTGCCCAGCGGAGAAAAACGCCCGCTGCTGGCGTAAAGAAGCGTTGCCGGGTGCATGCCCGGGGCAGCGTTACCCGCGCCCTGGTCAAGCTGAACCTGGTAGCCACGCCGCCTCAGGTAGTGCGTTAATTCCTGCACCTTGAAGCCGGCACCCTGGGTGGGTGTTGCTGGGTTAAAGCGGTTGAGTTCTTCTCTACCCTGCGGTAATCCGGTTTTTTGACACTGCCGCATCACAGCAGGCACCCGCCTGATCCCAATCAGGACCAGGTTTAGAAAAAACAGCCCGTACAGCAGTTGGAAGGGAAGCAGTCCGGACAGGATGTCGAGCCACTTGGGTTCAACCAGCAAGCCAAATACCGCGAGAATCAGCACATAGCTGATGCTCATGACCAGCACAAACACCGAAAAATTTCTGGAGCCTGCCAGCGCCCATATCTTTGTCACTAACTGCGCTGGATTCAATTGCCCGCTATTCATTGCCTTTTCCAGGCTTCCTGGTCTCCACGCCCACAATCTTCCAGCCGGAGGCAGCCTTGTCCAGCGTATAGTTCATCGCATAGCTTGCTACGGGAGAGGCAACGATTTCGGTGCGGTCAGCCACCTTCAGGTACCTGACTTTGACGGATTCAAGCGTGTCCACACTCAGCATCAGCTTGTCGAGTTTGCTCACTTTTTTTATTTGTATGTTCTGCACCGTCAACTCCAGCGCCCGGCCGTCCTTTTGCAAAAAATTGATCTCTTCAATATAGTTTTGCCGCAGACCGTCATCCATCACCGCATCTGTTAGCGCGGCCGCATTGAGCGCCAGGTAGGCCAGCGACAGCTTGCGGTTGAACTCGATGATCGCGGGGTATATCCCTTCTGCAACGGGCTCGTTCTTCAGTTCGACGCCGCCCAGTGCCCGCAACAAATTTGTAAAATGCACCTTGATGGACGGCATCAAGCGGACGTTAGTTGGATCGGCAAAACCCAACACCAGCAAAAGCGCCAAAGAGCCAAGCACCATCAATGCGGTTTTCTTGATAATTCCCACGAATTGCGGCTCCGTCAGTCAGGTTATCGGCGCAGGTGGAGGCAGCGTCGCCAAGCGCTGCGTCAAAGCGGCGCGAATGATCCCGAGCTCGGTCTCAAAGGTGCGCTGGAATTTCTCACTGCCACCGCTGACATCGAACACGACGCTCTGATCCTGCTGCGCCGATAACCTGACTGACGGAGCCGCAATTCGTGGGAATTATCAAAAAAACCGTGTTCATGGTGTTGGGTTCTTTGGCGCTTTTG
>JANYHL010000015.1 GCA_025359085.1 Gammaproteobacteria bacterium | reverse complement strand
CTGTCCGACATGGCCGCCACCCGCTCGGCCGCTGCCTGCGGGCTGACGCCCTGGCCCAAGATGGCCTGGCGGACATCATCACGCGCCAAAAAGCTGTTGACGGTGTCGCGGCTGGTGCTCGCCTGCGCGGGCGCTGTAATTTCTTCGGTGGCCACGATGCGGGCTTGGGCAGCGAGGGGAAAGCCCGCGGCGGTGATGCAGACGATCAGGCAAGTGGAGACGAATTGTTTAAAGCTATTCATGTATTTCTCTCTTGGGTTATGAGGAGGCCTGTCTCTGTCGAGACTGCGCTTCGTGCTTCGCATTTAATCCACACCCGATGCAAAAGTCAAAACCCATTACAACCTGAAACATCAGCTGATGGCTCGGCGCAATTCGACCACACGCCTGGCGATGGCGGGCATATCGGCCCCCTGTTCGGCGTTGCCAAGATAGGTTTCCAGGTCTTCCAGCGCTCTTCCCGCGTGGCCAAGCTCGGCATGGGCCAGGCCGCGATCCCGGTACTCGTCCCAGGCTTGCGGCAGCAGCACAATCAGCCGATCCTGCACCGCAATCAGACGCGGCCAGTCTTGTTGGGTGGTGTGGATTTCTTTCAGGTTGCGCAACATGCGGGCAATGATGTCGCGCGGCGGACTCACCTGCAAATACAAGCCCAGCGGAACTTCAAATTCATCCATCAAGCCATGGCGCCGCCGGTACGGCTCCAGCCGCTCGCTCAGGGCCTCCCGGGTCAGCGATTGCCCGTCCAGCGGGTCCATCACAACCTGGCCTTGGGGCAAATTAACCTTGACCATGAAGTGCCCGGGAAATCCGATGCCCCGCGCGGCCAGTCCCAGACCTTGCGCCAGCTCCAGCCACAGCACTGCCAGCGAGATCGGAATGCCGCGGCGCGTGTGCAGAATCACACTCACAAAGCTGTTATCAGGGTCGTAGTAATGATTGACGTTGCCGGCAAAACCCAAATCCCGGTAAAAAAACTGGTGCAATGCGCGCAGCTTTTGCAAGGGGCCGGCATCACGCGCAATGCGCTGTTTGAGCCGGGCCAGCAGTTGGTCAACCTCGCCCATCACTTGCTGTACGTCGAGTTCCGGGTATTCGTCTTGCGCCAGGCAGGCCGCCGCCTCCAGCAGCGCAAAGTCGGTATCGTTGTGCACCAGCGATGCAAAGTACTCCAGCGGGGTGGGCACAGCCAGCGATAAAGTCATGCCAACCTCCTTGGGTCAAAGTGATGAACCCGCATTCGCCGCCAGCGCCAGCGTATGCACGACGCGCTGCGGATAGGGAATTTCGATATGGTTTTCACGCAATGATTTAAGTATGTCCAGATTGATCAAGGATTTCAAGTTGTCACTGCCGTTCTCGGGGTCGGCAATCCAGAAACCCACCTTGAACTCCAACCCGTCCGCGCCAAATGACGCCAGGTTGACGGAAGGCGGGGGCTCGCGCAGCACCCGTGCCTGGTTCAGTGCCGCCTGTTCCAACAAAGTCATCACCTGGCCGACATCGCTGTCGTAGCCAACCGAAACCGCAGTATGGAGCCAGACACGGGAATCCGCCAGTGACAGGTTTTCGACCCGGGTGGTGATCAGCAATTCGTTGGGAACAATCGATTCCCGCCCGGCCAGCGAGCGGATGACGGTATAGCGGGCATTGATTTGCATCACAATGCCCTCAAAATTGTCCACCCGCACATTGTCACCAATGCGCATGCTGCGTTCGGCCAGAATAACAAAGCCGCTGACGTAGTTGGCCGCCAGCTTTTGCAGGCCAAAACCCACCCCCACGCCAATAGCGCCGCCCAGCACCGACAACGCGGTCAAGTCAATCCCCACGGCCGACAAGGCCAGCAACAGGCCGACAAACATCAGCAAGGCGCGCGTGGCGTTGCTCGCCGCCTTGCGCAGCGACAATTCGCCACCGGTCGCCGAGCGCAGCAAGCGGGTCTCAATGGCCGCTGAAATCCACAAGGTGAAGATCAACACGGCACCTGCAGTCAGCCCGCCCTCCATCAGGGTGCGCACAGACATCCTGGCGCCACCCATCTTCCAGGTGATCTGATCAAGCTGTTCCAGCAGCAGCGGCAGCAGGCCACTCACCCACAACACCACGGCCAGCCATGCAAGCCACGAAATGCTGCGCTCCAGCAGACGCACCAACGGCGTCTTGCTGAAGGCGGCTTGCAGCACCTTGACCCCCAGGCGGATCACCAGCAACGAAATCAGCACCGGCAGCGCAATTTTGAAAACCGCCAGCGGCATCCGGCCCAGCAGCAGGGCGCGCGCCGCGTAGGCCAGGCACAGCAGCAACAAGGGGAACAGCACCCCATCCACAAGGCGTCGGCCAAACAGAATGGAGCTCGTCTGGTTCGTCCCCAGCGCCCGGCGCACCAGCGCGGCCAGCGACCAGGCGGCGACGCCACACAATGCCAGCACGCCGAGTTCCATCAGTGCGGCGCGTTGGGTCAGCGCCGCGAGCCAGGCATCCAGATCGGCAATGCGGGGTTCAAACATCGGCCAGCACCCGAATATGCCCCTCCACACTGCGCGCCAGCGCGCTCAAGGAATAGCCCCCTTCCAGACACGAGACGATGCGTCCCTTGCCGTGGCGCCGGGCCACGTCCTTGATGCGATGGGTGATCCAGATGAAGTCCTGCTCGACCAGGCCGAGCTGGCCCATGTCGTCCTCCCGGTGCGAGTCAAAGCCCGCGCTGATGAAAATCATCTCGGGCCGAAAAGCCTCCAGCCGCGGCATCCAGGCGCTTTCGATCAGTTCCCTGATCTCCATGCCCTTGGTATAGGCCGGCACCGGCAGATTGACCAGGTTGGAAGCACTGGAGTGGACGTGATCGATCGGATAAAACGGGTATTGGTAAAAACTCACCATCAAAATACGCTTATCGCCCGCCACGATGTCTTCGGTGCCGTTGCCGTGGTGAACATCAAAGTCCACAATCGCGACCCGCTTCAAGCCGTGACGCTCCAGTGCATATTTGGCGGCAATGGCCACGTTGTTAAAAAAACAGAAACCCATGGCCTGGTCGCGGCAGGCATGATGCCCCGGCGGGCGAATGGCGCAAAACGCGTTTTCCAGCTCACCCGCCATGACCGCATCAGTGGCGGCCAGCGCCGCACCGGCGGCGCGCAGGGCCGCATCCCAGGTGCTGACGTTGATGGAGGTGTCCGGATCCACCTGGGCATAGGGTGGACCCCCGGCCACAATGTCCTCTTTCAGCATATCGCTCAAGCCGCGCAGGGCGGCGACGTGGGTGCGGCTGTGGGCCAGCTCAATGTCGGCCAGCGACGCGCAAGGAGCCTCACGCCGCTCCAGCGCGAGCCCCAGGCCGGAGATTAAGAGTCGGTCCTCGATGGCGTCAAGCCGCTCGGGGCATTCGGGGTGGCCAGGCCCCATTTCATGTTTACGGCAATCGGAATGGGTGTAGTAACCGGTCGTTGTCACGGTGATCTCCTGCCTCTGGAATTATTTTGGTAACGTCGTGCTATGGATGCACAAATAAAACTTCAATCAATATTTAATCAGCTTAACACGGTGATTGTGGGCAAGCCTGCGCAAACGCAAGATTGTGTGGCTTGCCTGCTGGCGGGGGGCCACTTGCTGATTGAAGACGTGCCCGGCGTGGGCAAAACCACGCTGGCCCTGGCCCTGGCCAGAACCTTTGGTCTGCAGTTCTCCCGGGTTCAATTCACCGCCGACCTGATGCCCAGCGACCTCACCGGGGTCAGCGTCTATGAACGCGTCAAAGAAAGCTTTGTGTTCCACCCCGGCCCGCTGTTTGCGCAGGTACTGCTGGCCGACGAGATCAACCGTGCCAGCCCCAAAACCCAAAGCGCGCTGTTGGAGGCGATGGAAGAGAAACAGGTCACCGTGGACGGTGATACCCGAGCGCTGCCGACACCGTTCTTTGTCATTGCCACGCAAAACCCGCACGACCAGCTCGGTACCTACGCGCTGCCGGAGTCGCAGCTGGACCGGTTCCTGATGCGCATCTCGCTCGGTTACCCGGATCGTGCCACCGAGCGCGAGTTGCTGTCCGGTCGGGACCAGCGCGACATGGTGGACGCGCTGCCCAGCTTGCTGGATGCCGCCGAGCTGCAAGCGCTGCAGCAGCAGGTGCTGGCCATCCATGCCGCCGCGCCGCTGCTGGACTATGTGCAGGACCTGATCGCGGCGACCCGCTCGGGCCAGTGGTTTTTACAGGGCCTGAGCCCGCGCGCCGGCATTGCCGTGGTGCGCGCCGCCAAGGCGCAGGCTTTGCTGAGCGGTCGCGACTACGTGGCCCCGGACGACGTGCAGGCCATTCTTGCGCAAACCGTAGCGCACCGCCTGCTGCCGCTGGCGGAGGCGGGTCGCGGCGCGGTCGAGCAGGTGCGCGCCCTGCTGGATGCCGTGCCGCTGCCCTGAACGTACGCCCATGTCCGTCGCACCGTCATTGCCCCACCCGCTGCTGCATCCGGTGGCGCATGGGCGCGCGCAATTTCAGCGCTGGTGGCAGGCCCGACTGGCGCTGACCGACATCTTCACCCTGACCCAGCGCAACGTCTACATTTTGCCGACGCGCCCCGGCTTCATGCTGGGCGTCACGCTGCTGGTGCTGCTGGTGGCGTCGATCAACTACCAGCTCAACCTGGGCTACCTGTTGACATTCTTGCTGGCGGGCTGCAGCCTGGTTGCCATGCATGTGTGCCACGCGACCCTGCGCGGATTAACTATGCATTTAATAGCGCCTGACCCTTTATTTACGGGGGCTACAGCCATTATTGGCATAAATCTGGAGAATAAGCGCCCAAGCACCCGGTTTGGGATTGGGCTGGCGTTGCTGGGCTCGAACCAGTGGAGCTGGACTGATGTGCCGGCGCAAGCGAGCGCCACGGTGCATGTGGCCTTCAA
>JANYHL010000105.1 GCA_025359085.1 Gammaproteobacteria bacterium | reverse complement strand
GGCAAGGTTGAAAAGCGCGATATCAATTCGGACCTTGGCGGCACCATGCGCCTGGGCGCGCAGACCTGCGCCGTCAAGCCCGGTACGCTCGCCGCTGAAATTTACGGCAGCGTCGTGACCGAGCGCCATCGCCACCGGTACGAAGCCAACAACCATTATTTGTCGCGGGTCGAAGAAGCGGGATTGATCGTGTCGGCCCGTACGCCGACGGAAGATTTGTGCGAAATCATGGAACTGCCGCGCACCGGTGAAAATGCCCACCCGTGGTATATCGGCGTGCAATATCATCCCGAGTTCAAATCCACGCCCCGCGAAGGTCATCCATTGTTCATCTCGTTCATCAAGGCAGCGCTGGCGCACAAGGAAGTAGCGGAACTGGAAAGGAAGGCGGCATGAAGCTCTGCGGATTCGATGTCGGCCTCGACCAGCCTTTCTTTCTGATTGCCGGGCCGTGCGTGATCGAGTCACAGCAAATGGCGCTTGATACCGCCGGCAAGTTGAAAGAAATCTGTAACGAGTTAAAGATAAACTTCATCTACAAGTCTTCGTATGACAAAGCCAACCGTAGTTCCGGCAAATCGTTCCGCGGCTTTGGCCTGGAAGCCGGACTAAAGATTCTCGCCGAGGTGAAGAAGCAAATCGGCGTGCCGGTGTTGACCGATGTGCACAGCATCGAAGAAATCGCGGTGGTCGCGGCGGTGGTGGATGTGCTGCAAACGCCGGCGTTCCTGTGCCGTCAGACCGATTTCATTCACGCCGTGGCACGCTGCGGCCGCCCGGTGAACATCAAGAAGGGGCAGTTTTTGTCGCCGTGGGATATGCAGAACGTGGTGGAGAAAGCGCGCGAGGCCAGCGGTGCAGACAACATCATGGTGTGCGAACGCGGCGCGTCATTCGGTTATAATAATCTGGTGTCGGATATGCGCTCGCTTGCGGTGATGCGCAACACCGGTTGTCCGGTGGTGTTCGATGCCACGCACTCGGTGCAGTTGCCGGGCGGGCAGGGCACGGTCAGCGGCGGACAGCGCGAGTTCGTGCCGGTGCTGGCGCGTGCGGCGGTGGCGGCGGGGATTTCCGGCTTGTTCATGGAAACGCATCCGAATCCGTCCAAGGCTTTATCGGATGGGCCGAACGCATTTCCGCTCGGGCATTTGCAGGATTTGTTAAAGACTTTGAAGGTGCTGGATGCAACCGTCAAGCAACAAGGATTGATCGAAGAAAAAATCGATTTAAAGAACGTTTAAAGAAAGCATAAGGAAAAAAGTATGAGCGCAATTGTTGATGTGATCGCCCGCGAGATTCTGGATTCGCGCGGCAACCCTACCGTGGAAGCGGACGTATTGTTGGAGTCCGGTGTGATGGGCCGCGCTGCCGTGCCGTCCGGTGCATCGACCGGCGAGAAGGAGGCGATCGAGTTGCGCGATGGCGACAAGCAACGCTATCTGGGCAAGGGCGTGTTGAAGGCGGTGGAATTTGTGAATACCGAGATCGCCGAAGCGATCATCGGCCTGGATGCTGCCGAGCAAGCCTTCATCGACCAAACCATGATCGATCTGGACGGTACGGAAAACAAATCGCGTCTCGGCGCGAATTCGATCCTGGCGGTGTCGATGGCAGTGGCGCGCGCTGCCGCCGAAGAAAGCGGTTTGCCGCTGTACCGTTACCTGGGCGGTTCCACCAAGATGTCGATGCCGGTGCCGATGATGAACATCATCAACGGCGGTGCGCATGCCAACAATAACATCGACATGCAGGAATTCATGATCATTCCGGTCGGCGCGCCCAGCTTCCGCGAGGCCGTGCGCTATGGAGCGGAAGTTTTCCATGCGCTGAAAAAATTGATCGACGAAAAAGGTATGCCAACGACTGTGGGCGACGAGGGCGGTTTTGCACCGAATTTGCCCAGCAACGAAGCGGCACTGAAATTGATCGTCGAAGGCATCGAAGCCGCCGGGTATGTGCCGGGCGAAGATGTGGCGATCGGCGTGGATTGCGCCAGTTCCGAGTTCTACAAGGATGGCTTGTACCATCTCGAATCCGAAAAGCTGAAGCTGACTTCGGCGCAGTTCGTCGATTACCTCGCCAACTGGACCGACAAGTATCCTTTGATCAGCATCGAAGACGGCATGAGCGAACACGATTGGCCCGGCTGGAAGCTGCTGACCAAGCGCTTGGGCAAGACCATCCAGATCGTCGGCGACGATGTGTTCGTCACCAACACCAAGATTTTCCGCGAAGGCATCCGTCAGGGGCTGGGTAACTCCATCCTGATCAAGATTAACCAGATCGGCACGCTCACCGAAACCTTCGCTGCTATCGAGATGGCCAAGCGCGCCGGTTATACCGCCGTGATCTCGCATCGCTCCGGCGAGACCGAGGACAGCACCATTGCCGACATCGCCGTGGCCACCAACGCGCTGCAGATCAAGACCGGCTCGATGTCGCGCTCGGATCGCATGGCGAAATACAACCAGCTGTTGCGCATCGAAGAAGATTTGGGCGACATGGCATCTTATCCGGGACGCGACGCGTATTACCAGTTGGGCTGATGCGTGCGGTTACACTGATACTGATCGTTCTGCTGCTGTTGTTGCAGTATCCGCTGTGGCTGGGCAAGGGCAGTTGGTTGAAAGTGTGGGATTTGAACCGTCAGGTCGAGGCGCAGCAGCGAGTCAATCAGCAGGCCAAAACGCGCAACGCGCTGCTGGACGCCGAAGTACGCGACCTCAAGCAGGGCACGGCCGCTATTGAGGAGCGTGCACGCAGCGAGCTGGGCATGATCAAACGCGACGAAGTGTTCTATCAGGTTTTGGAAACATCAGCAGATCAAACATCCAGGAAGCCGACAATAATAACCCCGGCTGCCGCTGTTCCTGGTCGTTAGCTGCCCTAGCCGGCCAGCCCCACATAGACATTCTGCACGTCATCATCCGCATCAATCGCTTCCAGAAACGCTTCAACCTCTTCGCGTTCGGCGTCGCTCAGCACGACCGGATTTTTTGGCCGGTAACCTAACTGGGCAGACTGTACGGTAAATCCATGCGCTGGCAGCGCGCGGCAAACCGCATCCAGATCGGTTGGGTCAGTGAGAAACAGCGTTGCGCCTTCTTCGGCGGGTTCGAAATCCTGTGCGCCGGCTTCGATGGCTGCAAGCTCCGCGTCTGCTCCTTTGGCATTGGGTGTCGCTTCGATCATCCCCTGATAATCGAAATCCCAGGCGACCGAACCCGATGCGCCAAGCTGCCCCTTGCGAAACAGCACGCGGATGTTGGAGAGCGTGCGATTGATGTTATCCGTCAGGCACTCGACGATCACCGGCACCCGATGCGGCGCAAAACCCTCGTAGGTAAGCCGTTCCAGGCTGGTCCCTTCGTCGATCAGGCCGGCGCCTTTCTTGATCGCGCGCTCCAGCGTTTCGCGGGGCATGGATGCTTTCTTGGCCTGCTCCACCACCAAGCGCAAACGCGGATTCATGTCCGGATCGGCTCCGGCGCGCGCGGCGACCATGATTTCCTTGGACAGCTTGCCGAAGATGCGGCCCTTCGCGTTCGCTGCGATTTCTTTGTGTCTGGCTTTCCACTGAGCGCCCATATCAATTCTCTATTTTTTTCGTGTTTATAAAATCGGCTTGGGTAAATCCCCAGGCGCGTATCTTGCCTTAAGTGCCGGGAGGCATCAATCTCGAATGGTGGCTTCGATGAAGCCGCCGCTCGCTATTTGTTCCAACACCCAAAAGGATCAGGCTTTTTTGAGTAACGCCTCAAACTGCTCGATCGGCACCGGCCTGCCAAGCCTGCACATTATTGTGATTGATTAACCTTAACAATGCCTTGCATCACCCGCAAACATTGTCAAACAGCTACTGACAGCGCATAAATACAAGTGCTCGATTTTGACATGGTTACGTTTTGGCTACAGTGAAGACCCGCTTCGCGCAATCGGTATATTTTTAAGCGTGACGTTCCATTTATGAGAGGGTATTTATTATATTATGCAGGATAGTTTAGTGCTGCAACCGGAAGTTCACCTGTCAGCATTACCTCGTTATGTAAGGCAATGTTGGGCTTTTTCAGACTAAACCTTGAACACCTCAACCGCGCCCTTCACCTGTGCCGCCTTGCCCTCCAAATCATGCGCAAGGTTCAATAAACTTTTTGCCGCGCCGGAATTTTCTTCGGACATCTGCGCCACGCGCTCGGTATTCTTGGCTAGGTCGGTCGAAGCGACATTTTGCTCGACCATCGCCGAAGAAATGTCTTCTATGACGTTTGCCACCTCGCCAAAGCTTTTTTGGATGTTGGTGATGGAGGTTTGCGCAGTCTCCGCATCGATCACTCCCTGGCGCGTAGTTATTACCACCTTGCCCATGCTGCCCAGCGTCTGACTAACTACTTCGCTGATCTTGCTGGACATCTGATTGATCTCATTAGTGGCATTGCTGGTGCGTTCGGCAAGCTTGCGCACCTCATCCGCCACCACCGCAAAACCGCGGCCTTGTTCACCAGCACGCGCCGCTTCTATCGCCGCGTTCAATGCCAGCAGGTTGGTCTGGTCGGCAATCTCCTTAATGACCTTCACCACATCAATAATACGCGTAGCTTCCTCACCAAGACGCGAGACTTCGCCTGATGCCGTCTCGATTCCCTGCGCGGTCAGCAGCAAGCCGGTTACGGTTTTGTGCACTACTTGCGCGCCCTGTTCGGCTCCGCTGCGCGAGGCATCCGCAATTCGTTTGGCATTGCCGCCTTGGTCGTTGATGTGCGCGGTTGACACGCTCATTTCTTCAATTGCTGATGCCATGCTGCTCACCGCATCAGACTCTTGATTCACGTTTTCGGCAATCTGACTGGCGGCTAAAGCAAGTGCACGCGCCATGTCCTCGACCTGATTGGCCTGATCCTTGACCTTGGCGATCATATCGCGCAGGCTTGTTTGCATCTGGTAGGCATGTGCTAACAGGCTGTCCGCCACAAGTTTATTAGCTGGGTGCAGCAACAAGTTGCCAGAGGCCATGGTTTTAACAACATTCAAAACTTCTTGCGGGTCGCCACCCAATTGTTGGGCAACCGAGCGAACAAACAGGATGGATACAGCAATGAGCAA
>JANYHL010000116.1 GCA_025359085.1 Gammaproteobacteria bacterium | reverse complement strand
GGCACCAGCCCGCTGTACACCATGAAAGAGATTTTTACCGGCTCGGGCGGCGTGCCGGTCACGCCTGAGAACATCATCGGTGCGGTGTCGGTGATTTTTTGGATGCTGATGTTCATCGTCACCCTCAAGTACGTGATGTTGGTGCTCAAAGCTGACAACCGGGGCGAGGGCGGCATTATGGCGCTGCTGGCGTTGGCTTCCACCACGGTGGCAGACCGCCCCAAGCTGCGTCGGCGTTTGCTGCTGTTGGGCACGTTTGGCGCGTGTTTGTTTTACGGTGACAGCGTGCTTACCCCTGCGATATCGGTGCTCAGCGCGGTAGAGGGCTTGGAAATCGTCACCCCCGCCTTCAAGCCCTGGGTGCTGCCCCTGTCCGCTGTGATTTTGATCGGTCTGTTCCTGGTGCAGCGCGTGGGCACTGCCGTGGTCGGGCGCTGGTTCGGGCCGGTGATGGTGGTCTGGTTCTTGTTGCTGGCCGGTGTGGGTATGTTCCACATCGCCCAAGCGCCGCAAATTTTGCAAGCGCTTGACCCCCGCATGGCCGTGCAGTTTTTGATGGCCCGTGGCTGGGGCGTGTTCCTCGCGATGGGGGCGGTGGTGCTGGCGCTCACAGGTGCTGAAGCGCTCTACGCCGACATGGGCCACTTCGGTAAAAACGCCATCCGCATCGCTTGGATGGGCATGGTCTTGCCTTGTTTGGCGCTGAACTACATGGGACAGGGCGCTTTGTTGCTGACCCACCCCGAGGCCGCTGCCAACCCGTTTTACCTGATGTTCCCCGCTGCGGTGCTATTGCCTTGCGTTGCCGTGGCCACCTTGGCCACCATCATCGCGTCGCAGGCGGTGATCTCGGGCGCGTATTCGCTGACGCAGCAGGCGATCCAGCTGGGCTACTTGCCGCGCATGCACATCGTCCATACCTCGGCGCATGAGAAGGGCCAGATTTACGTGCCCAGCGTGAACTGGTTTTTGCTGGTGGCGGTGTTGGCTGCTGTGTTCGGCTTTGGCAGCTCGACCGCGATGGCATCGGCGTACGGCATTGCCGTCACGGCCACCATGTTGATTACCACGGTGCTGACGTATTTTGTGGTGCGCCACGCCTGGGGCTACCCCGCCTGGGTGTCGGTGGCCTCCACGTTGATTTTTGTGCTGGTGGATGCGCTTTTGGTCGCTTCGTGTTCGATCAAGATCGTTGAAGGCGGCTGGTTTCCGTTGGCCCTGGCAGCGTTGTTTTTACTCATCATGACGACCTGGAAGCATGGCCGCGAACTGTTGTCTGCTGCTTTGCGTGCTGACCAGCCCGAGTTGGAAAGCTTTGCCGCAGCCTTAGCGCATGACCCACATGTCACCCGCGTGGCCCGCACGGCGGTGTACCTGTCGTCCGAGCCTGGGGTTGTGCCCAATGCGCTGCTGCACAACATGAAGCACAACCTGGTGATTCACGAGCGCAACATCATCGTCAATGCAGTGTTCCATGAAGAACCCTGGATTGGCTTTGCCCGCCGCGTCGAAGTCAAGCCGCTGGCCCCCGGTTTTTGGCAGGTCACGCTGAACTTTGGCTTCATGAACCAGCCCAACATCCCCAAGGCATTGGCGCTGTGCGGCTCGCACGGGCTGGAGATCGACGCGATGTCCACGTCCTTTTTCCTCAGCCGCGAAACCGTGGTGCCAACGAAAGGCTCTGAGATGGCGCTCTGGCGTGAAAACTTGTTCGAGGCGATGTCACGCAACGCGGGTCAAGCGGTGGACTACTTCAGGATTCCGCACAACGCGGTGATTGAGCTGGGGTCGCGGGTGCGGATTTGAGGGGGCAATCAGTCCATCAGTAAAAAACCCCAGCAGCACAAAGCCAACTGGGGTTTTAAGATCAACGGAGTGCTACAAATACCGTAGCTGCTATAGCACGTACGATAAGGGATAAAGCCTAATTAGATGCTTGGAAAAGCCTCAGTGTTACACCAACAACGCATTCACCCGCTTCACATACGCCGCAGGGTCAGCAGGCAGACCACCTTCGGCCAACAAAGCTTGGTCAAACAAGATGTGGGCCAGGTCGTGGAAGTGGACTGAGCCTTCGAGCTTTTTCACCAGCGCGTGGTCAGGGTTCACTTCCAGGATGGGCTTGGTTTCCGGCGCGGTTTGACCGGCTTGCTTCAACATGCGGGCCAGTTGTGTGCTCATGCCGTGGTCGGACACCACCAAACACGCAGGGCTGTCCACCAAGCGGCTGGTGGCGCGCACGTCTTCGGCTTTGTCTTTCAGTGCTTCTTTGAGTTTGGCCAGCATCGGTTTGAAGGTTTCAGCAGCGGCTTCGGCGGCTTTCTTTTCGTCTTCGTCTTGCAACTTGCCCAGGTCAACCGCGCCCTTAGCAACGGATTGCAG
>JANYHL010000102.1 GCA_025359085.1 Gammaproteobacteria bacterium | reverse complement strand
CTTCCGGGTTTTCCAGCAGTAGCAGTGAGCCAGGGGGCGCGCTTAAGCAGGCTGTGACAATGGGTAGGCAGTAGGTTAGGCCAAATCCAACATTGGCAGGGCGTCTTCTATCGGAGTCTTGGGCCAACTCTGTCGATGCGTAAGAAAACCCCAAAGTAACCAAATCCGTTTGTTTAATGCGCTCTGCGCTAAGGCGCACCCCTGGGCTCAAATGTTGCATCCAGCCGCTTACTTGGTCATAAAGTTTAGGCGTTGCTGCAATCCTTTCCATCAGGTTTTCGGCAACTCCCGAGGCGGAGTGCGGACATCTTCTGTTGGGCCGCACCTCCAGCGTATCTCCGTGCTCGGCCAAGTAGTCAGGGGTGTATTGCCCGCCGGTGCCAAGAAATCCAAAACTGCCATCTGTTGTGTCGCTGCGCTCGTAATGGGTGTTAGGGGTCAGTCTGTCAGCTTGGAGAAATTGGAAAGGACAGTCGTTCAACTGTCGTTGTGCCGCACGACCAGGATGCTCGAGTTGCTCCAATAGATCTTGACCTCTACGCCAGCTTTGAGTGACCTTTAGCGTATAGGCATCCATATTCTCTTTGTCAATATCGGCACTGAGTACCCATTTTGAATCTGGTGCGTCTAAGGTCAACGATATTTCAATTTTATATTCAGATGCACGTTGACTTAATACGTCACTAGCCATTCCCAGCTGAATCAGTGGCCCACGTAAATGCAGTTCCGCTAATTCTTGCGCATGCTCCGTCGTACTAACAGCTGAAATTTGCAGACTCTGTCGTAGAAGGCCGATAGCCTGCAGAACCGTACTTTTTCCCGATCCATTGAGACCACTCAACACCGTGAGTTTCTGGAGTGGAATATCTAGTTCGCGTGCCGATTTGAAGTTGCACAATGATAAAAACTTAAACACTGAGAACTTCCTTAAATATTTTTGATAATTCAGCAATGCGAGCGTTGGAAGATTCAGCATGGCCAGTGCCGGACCGAAGGGCCTTACTCAATCGGCTATCAACATTTTGAATCTCAATGCCAAATTTTTTGCATACCTCGCTTTTTTTTGTGACTAGAATTTGAACTTGATCTTTTGGTAATTGAGATAATGCAATCAACTGTGCTTCAAAAACCCCCTTGTTAACCGGCTTTAGTGCATAGGTGCCGTAGCTCTTTCTAAATGCATGGCGACCGAAAATACTTACTGCAGTCTCTAAACTATCAAAAAAAGCTTGCCGCGCTTCAACCCATATTTTTAAATTCCATGTGTTAAGTGATTTTTCGACAGTGTCGTTCAGAAACTTGTCTAATATTTGGTTTGGTTCGCGCTGGCCCCTGGGTTCTAATGCCCACAAGGCAATGAACCGAAGTACCATCTCCATATCCTGTTGTCGCTCAGTTGGAATTCGATTTCCCGTTGCCTTTATAAATTCTTTTGATTCCGACAAGCCGCGAATTTCATTGCGCCACTCCCCTGGAAAAATGGCGTTTCGTATTTCTTGCGGGCTAAGCGGCAAACCACCTTGATTTAGCCGTGCAAAAACATTAAACATTACTTCTTTTGGGGTTGACGCACGGATGACATTGGCCTCAATCTCAAGTTCATTGATTCGGCGTTTAAATGTTCGATCAAGCTCTTCGAAGTCATTGTCTTCAATATCCTTCAGATATTGGAGACCATTTAGTCTTAGTGGAGTTAGTTTTGATCCAGTTGCACGGTTTAGTTGCGCATAGTCGACAAAATGAAAAATCGTGCACAGGCGCTGCAATCCATCAACTACAGAAAAATTTCCATTTTCATCCTCGCGAAAGTAAAACGAGGGTAAAGGAATGCGCAAAAGGATTGACTCAATCAAGCGACTTTTTCTTTTTCCATCCCACAAATTAGCGCGACGCTGAAAATCGGGATTCAATTCCAACTCATCGTGTTTTAATCGTTCAAGCAGCGCACTTATTGTGAATTTTCGTGCTGTGATTTCAACCTGTTTAGGGTCGAAAGGCGTGTTGATCGCATCGCGTTCATCGTCTCGCTCTTCTTCTTGGTCTAGTCCGTCTTCGATGGGCAATGTGTCGTCGATAGTTAAGTTTTTCATTTTGAACTCCTAATGCAACCATTATTATTGGTTGCTGCTGTGAATGTTGTATTTTTACCGGCGCGGCAGCACGATGTTGGCGTTCAGCGCCGCGTCCCGCTCAATGGCGCTGCTCTCCCAGTCCAGCCCCAGTTTTTGCTGGGTCAAATGCTCTGTGAGCAGGCGGCGCAGTTGCTGTGCGCTTAAGTGTTCCAGGCTTTGCAGTAAGTTATCAGGGGTATTCATGGGTGATCATTACTATTGTTGTAATAGCTGTATACGCGATAAGGACGGGGTCTAGAGGCCGATTTGATACCAATAAAAATTAAGTACTCGTCCAAGAATAACTTGCTTCGTGGTCTGGCCAGTTCCGGTCGCGCTGGATTGCAATTGGGCAGGCATTGGCTTGAGTTTGTCAGTGCTGTTTGCAGACGGGCATCAAAATCTTGGGAGGGAAAGGCTTTTCCCGGCGAGCGCAAAGTGCTGGCGTAGCATTTCAAGCTTGTTCTGGCTGGAGCTTGGGGCGTTCAGGATAAGTTTGACATGGGATTTTGGCTATGTTTTTAGTAGTTGTTCGTGCAATAAATACGGGGGCTAGAGGCCTATTTGTCATATAAATTCTTCATCTGTTTCACGAGGCTTGGCGCGTTGAATTTGCACGGCGAAAGAAGTGGCTTCAGTCTTTAGGCAGCCGCAACACGCGCCGCAGCGCTTCTTCAACCGCGTGCATATCCTGGGCGCTCAAGCGGCCGAGTTTGCGCTGCAAGCGGCCCTTGTCGACGGCGCGAATGTGTTCTATGCGCGCCTTGCTGCTGGCCCCGGCAGATGGCATGGCAATCAACAGGGGCGGCGTTGCGGGCGCGGTCGTGGTCGTGAGCGGGATCACGACCACGGTTTTGCGGTGCTGATTGATTTCGGTGGCGGACATCACGAAGCAGGGTCGGGTTTTGGCGATTTCTCCGCCGCGTGTGGGGTCAAGTTCCACCCAGTACACGTCGCCTCGTTCGATGCTGGGGTTCATGGGTGCAGCGCCTGGGCCTGGGCTTGTGCAAACTCGCGTTCAAACCGTCGCGGGTTGAAATCCGCATCGTCATCCGTGGTGAGTGACGCATCGGCCCACTGAGCCGTGTCTGCCGCTAAGGCAGGGTGACCCGCTTCCAGCTCCGTCAGCGTCTTGGCCGCCTGTGCCAGCGCCAGACTTTCACGATCAAGTTCAGCGCGCAGCAAATCCAGCAAGTAGCGACTTCGCTGGCGCGAAGGCACGACTTGCGCAAAACGCTGCGCCAGGTCGTCCGGCAAGCGCAAAAGCAGTTGCTGGGGTTTTGCGGCAGAGCTGGAATGGGTGGCAACAGCAGTCATGTTTAAAGCCTATTTGTTATCAATATAGTAAGCTACATTATCGCGGTGTTTTTTGCTCTCAGTGTCTGCATTTTTGATTGTCGGTGAAAGCGTTCTATTTGCTGCATTATTAGTAGCTGGTTGCGCAAGCAGTACGAGGGCTAGAGACTGATTTTTCATGTGGAAGACAGCAGCCAGTTTTCCACCCGCAAACCCGGCACGCGGGTGAGTTTTGTGTCTGCGGTGACCAAGGTGGCGCCAAGTGACATGGCATGGGCGGTGATGAGCGTGGCGTTGGCCCCGATGGGCGTGCCGGCTTGTTCTAGGTGGCAGCGCAGTCTGGCGTAATGGGGGCCGACGACTTCATCCAGAGGGAGCACCACCAGGCTTTGCATTTGGATGTCAAACGCGGCCTGCAGGCGCGGGGACCCGTTTCTCGCCAGGCCAAAAAGAAGTTCGTATTGCACAACCACGCTAGTGACCAGTGTGCAGTCGGGTGTACGCAGTCCCCATTGGCGCACACGCGCAGTATCAGTACCGGAGCGGTCTTTCATCAAAGCGCTGATGATGTTGGTATCTAGCAGGAAGATGATGCCTGTTGTCATGGCGCATCGTCACCAAAATCAATGTCGTCCAGAGGAAGCAGTCCTTCATTGCCAATGTCTGGAAACTCATCCTGACAGGGGCCTAGTTTGGCAATCTCGTCCAAGGCAAAAACCAGCGCGGCCAGTGTGCCTTTCTTGGGTTTGTCTGGCATCAGCTCCAAAATCAGCCGGTTGCCTTCACGGTGCATCAAGGCCTGGGTGCCCGGCAGCTCAAACTCTTTGGGGATGCGCACGGCCTGATTGGCCCCATTGCGAAACAGGCGCACGTGGCGCGCAGGTGGCTCAACTGAAAAGTCAGCGGCTTTTTCTGAGACGGTGGGCATGATGTTTCTCCTGACGGGTTCGAACATTCAGTTTAGCCTATGCCGTGGCATAGGTCATGACCATTTTGGCAGCTCACCCGCCACGCGACGCCATGCGGTCGTGAGTTGCCGGGTACCGGTGGCGCCTCCGACATCAAAACCTTGCTCCAGAAACACAATTCTGTCGGTCTCAAAACGCACGATGCTGCTGGCCCGGGTGCCGTAATCGGGCGTGGTGATAAAGGCGGCCGAGAGGGCGCGCTCAAATTCCAGCGACAGGCCCGTGGTCGGCAAGTCGGCATCGACGGCGACGTTCGGGTTGTGCAACAGGGCCAGCAACTGCTCATCGCGCGGGCGGTCTTGCGTCAGCAGCGATTGCAGGCTGTCTTTGAGTTGCGTCAACTTGGGCCAGGGTGTCAAAAAGTCCGCGTTGGACACGGCGCCGATCCCCGGCTGCAGGGTCACCACCTTGGCGTGGCGGCTCTCCAGGCCCAGCAGGCTGCTGCCGTCAAAGACCAGCAGGTTGAACGGGTTGTACGCGCCGGCCCGCCCCGCCAGCACAGTCAGGTAGTCCAGGGCGCTGGTCTCAGCCTGTAAGTAAGCGCTGACAAGTTCGCCCCGCGAGGGCGCGTCCGCGCGCATGGCAGCCGGGTCGCGGTAGTTGGTCAAGGCCGCCATGCGCCCTGTGCGACTGACGCCCAGCCAGGTGCCGCGCGCCTGCAAATCACGTCCGGCCAGGATGTCCGCGTCATCCCACCAGTGCAGGGGCGCGGTCGGGCGCGCGTAGTATTCGTCGCGGTTGGCGATCAACAGCAGCGGAGTGGGGCTGGCGGGTTGCCAGTTCCAGGCGAGCAGGCACATGGCTGTTGCGCTTTTGTTAAGCCGCAAGTGCAGCCGCCGCCACCGGCTGCCCCAGATTTTTCAGCACATCGCGCACCATCTGCGCCCGGTCCTTGACCTCGGGCAGCGCCCGCTCGATGCGCAGCTTCTCGTTGCCCGCCAGTTTGATGTGTTTGTTCTTCTGGATCATCGCCATGATTTTCATGGGGTCAATCGGCGGGTTTTTCTTGAAGGTGATGGTGATCACCCCGGGAGCGGCATCCACCTTGACCACGCCAAACGGCTTGGCCAGAACGCGCAGGCGGTGGACGTCGATCAGGGTTTGCGCTTGGGCTGGCAGCTTGCCGAAGCGGTCCACCAGTTCTTCCAGCAGCGCATCAATCTGCTGGGTGTTTTGCGCGGTGGCCAGCTTTTTGTAAAACGAGAGGCGCAGGTGAACGTCGCCACAAAAATCGTCGGGCAACAGCGCCGGGGCGTGCAGATTGATGTCGGTGCTGACGTTGAGCGGGCTCAGCAGATCGGGCTCAATACCGGCCTTGAGACAGCGCACCGCCTCGGACAGCATCTCGTTGTACAACTGAAAGCCGATTTCAAGCATGTTGCCGCTTTGGTTTTCGCCCAGCACCTCGCCTGCACCGCGAATCTCCAGGTCGTGCATGGCCAGGTAGAAGCCACTGCCCAGTTCTTCCATTTGCTGGATCGCGTCGAGCCGTTGCTGCGCCTGTTTGGTCAGGCCTTCCAGATCCGGCACCATCAGGTAGGCGTAGGCCTGGTGGTGGCTGCGGCCAACCCGCCCGCGCAACTGGTGCAGCTGGGCCAGGCCAAACTTGTCGGCCCGGCTCATCACGATGGTGTTGGCGGTCGGCACGTCAATGCCGGTCTCGATGATGGTGGAGCACAGCAGCAGGTTGTAGCGCTGGGCAACGAAGTCGCGCATCACGCTTTCCAGCTGGCGCTCCGGCATCTGGCCGTGGGCCACGGCAATGCGCGCTTCGGGCAGCAGTTCTTCTAATTTTGCGCGGCGGTTTTCATTGGTCTCGACCTCGTTGTGCAAAAAGTAAACCTGCCCGCCGCGCTTGAGTTCACGCAACACGGCTTCGCGGATCACGCCTGCTCCTTCAGTGCGGACAAAGGTCTTGATCGCCAGGCGGCGCTGCGGCGCGGTGGCAATCACGCTCAGGTCGCGCAGGCCTTCCAGCGCCATGCCCAGCGTGCGCGGAATCGGTGTGGCGGTGAGCGTCAGCACATCGACTTCGGCGCGCAGGGCTTTCATTTGCTCTTTGTGGCGCACGCCAAAACGGTGTTCTTCGTCGATGATGAGCAGGCCCAAATCTTTGAAGTGGGTGTCTTTGCTCAACAGCTTGTGGGTCCCCACCACGATGTCGATGGTGCCGTCGGCGATGCCTTTCATGGCGGCGCTGATTTCCTTGGCGGAACGGAAGCGGCTCATCTCGGCCACTTTGACCGGCCATTTGCTGAAGCGGTCGACCAGGGTCTGGTAGTGCTGCTCGGCCAGCAGGGTGGTGGGCGCCAGAAAAGCCACCTGCTTGCCACCGGTCATCGCGATGAAAGCTGCGCGCAGCGCCACTTCGGTCTTGCCAAATCCCACATCGCCGCAAATGACGCGGTCCATGGGCTTGTCGGATTTCAAATCGGCGATGACCTGCTCGATGGCAGCCGCCTGATCGGCGGTTTCTTCGAATGGAAACCCGGCCTGAAAGGCACGATAGTCGGCCTCGCGCGCTGTCAGCGATGCGCCTTGTCGGGCGGCCCGGCGTGAATACAGGTCGAGCAATTCGGCCGCCACGTCGCGAATGCGCTGCGCCGCCTTGCGGCGTGCCTTGAGCCATTGATCGCCGCCGAGCTTGTGCAGCGGTGCGCTTTCCGCGGGCGCGCCGGTGTACCGCG